>JBBQII010000252.1:0-6194 GCA_038324795.1 Gemmatales bacterium | reverse complement strand
ACATGAATCTCGGTAATGATGCCGCCATAGTTGGTGATCTTCACCTTCATGCCGTTCGCGTTGGTCAGCGTGTACAGATCGACTTCGGTACCGTCCGGCAGCTTGCCGAAGGGGACCTTGGTGATCGTGTTCTCGGCATGGCCGACACCGGCCAACAGCAGCAGGGAGAATGCGGAAAGGAATGCGCGCATCGAAAGCCTCGTGGTGGAGAGAGTGTGCAGTCGCCACGAGAATGTTATAGGGACAGTTCAATAATCGAATGCGGCGAAGCCGCAACGCTTAGGGCGGAGTGGCCACAACCACGAAGAATCACCACAGATGACACCGATAGCACAGATAACACGGATGAAAGCAAGAGATGTGGGTGAACATCCTATCCGTGCTATCCGGGTAATCCGTGGCATCAGTGGTTAAATTCTTCACGCGACGAGAAGAATTCCGGGCGATTCCAACGCAGCGGAGCGGTCGCCGCAGCATCCCTGCGGGGTGCACGCCAACGCGTCACTCACTTGCACGGCGTGCAGCGGGCGTCGATCGCGAACCAGGTCAGTAGTTTCGGCTTGCAGTCGTCGCGTTTCCACATCACGCCGAGGTAGATCCCCGGGGCGATTTCGCGGAACTCGTCGCGGTACGGTTTGAAAATCAGCGAGGTCTGGCTGTAGTCGATCGCATTGACCGGGCCGCCGTCGAGCCAGCTTGTTTCCTGCTGGACCTGGCCCTTGATCATCTTGATGCCGAAGAATTTGTTCGTCATGATGCCGTCGTCGCCGAAGTATTTCCCCTGCCAGACTTTCGTCATCATCTTCGATCGCAGCACGGTCAACTTGCTTCCCGGCTTCGGGATCGCCCGGCCCGGCGTGAAGCCCTCCGGCACGATGCCGGGGCTGCCGGCCTTGTACAGTTCCAGCAGTTCGCATTCGGACATGCGAACCAGTTGATCCATCGAAGTGATCGGTTCATTTGCCGTCAGAGGGGCGGCAAGAAACAGGCAGGCGGCAACAGACCAGAGTCGCATGGTGTGATCCTTTGACGGAAGGGTATGTATCCATCAGGATCGGCTGTTCAATCAACAGGATCGAGGAGCAGTCGCGGGAATCCCGGTTTCGCCGCTCGCCGGCGACGCCTTGCATGGTTCATGGCAATCATCACGAACGCATCATCGGTATCACTTCGCCGACAGCAAATGTTCGAACAATTCACCGATCGCGGTTGACGTCCAATCTTTCGCGCCTTGAGCACGGCCGACCGCGTTACCGGCCGGGTCGATCAGAACGAACGTCGGCAGGCTTTTGACATCGAACCGGGCAGGCCCGAGGCCCGATTCATCGACGTACGTCGTCATCCCCGGAACGATGCGTGTGAGGATCGACTGCGAATCCCCGGTCTCATCGGCATCGGTGCAGACGTTCAGCACGGTCAAGGTGCCGTGCTTCTGTTCAAACTTTTGCAGCCCCGGCATCTCCTTCAGGCAGTGTTCGCAGGCGATGCCCCAGAAGTTGATGAGGACCCAGCGACCCTTCAAGTCGACCAGCTTCAGCAACTTCCCGTCCGACGATGCGAGTGTCAGTGCGGGTGTCGGCAGGCCGCGGATGTCGAGGAAGCCTGCCGCCTTCAACAGGCGTTCTTCCGTCGTCGGCTCGTACACCACCGCCGGCCTGCTGGTGGCCAGGTGATGAACGTGAGTGGTCAGCAGGTCGATGTCGGCGGGCTTGAACATCGCATGCCCCGCCGGCATGGCAGTGCCGGGGATGCCGTCGCGGATGACCCGGCGGATCGACTCGGGCGTCGGCTCGTATCGCCAGGGCCGGGCGGCGAAGTCGCGAGGCGGCGGCCGCAACGTCGCCGCGGTCTGGCCATCGCCACGGCCATCCGGTCCATGGCAGACGGCACAATTCGCCTGGTACAGCACTTCGCCGCGACGTGAGTCCGCTACGGTTGCAGGGGCAGGCGCACGCTGCCGGCTGACCGCCCAGCCGACCCCCAGTCCGCCGGCGAGGACGCCGACGAGCAGAGCCGGGAACATCCACTTTCTACTCATTGCCGAACTTCTCATCGAGTTTGCTGACGACGACTGATTTGCCCGCTTCATCCAGTTCGTTCCAGGCGACGATGCGCCGGCCCAACGAATCAACGATGATCGTCGGGCGTGACTGGAACGCCCCGTCGCGGCCGGCAATCGCGTGTGCGCTTCCAAAGCGCGGGCAGCACGAATGCTTCTGCGCGTACATGATCGTCCGACTGCTGCCAGCGGAATGGTGTTGGTGTTCGCCGGGTGCCGGCCCGGCAACGCTACTCTCTTCCCAGACCGCGTGCAGGGTACCTTCGCCATCGACAGCGATCTTCGCGTTCCCTTGCGAACCGGTCGTGATCGGGTGCAGGTCGGTCACTTTGAACTTCATGTCGGTGAGTTTCGCCTTGCCGTAGTAGCAGCGAGGCGAGTCGGTATGGGCATCCATCCAGACGACATGGATGTCGTCGCCGACGATCGCCAGCGACGCGCCGTCGTGCGGGCAACCGTCGAACTTCCATGTGGGTGGAACGATTGGGGACGGGCCTTCGAACGTCGTTTCGCCCGGCTTGCGGCTGGCGATTGCGATGTCGCGGTAACCGTCCTGAATATTGCGGAAAGCGACGTAAAACGTGCCATCCGGTGCGAAGGTCGCGGCCGTCGGGCAGCAGGGGCAGGTGCCTTTGCCGGTTTCCCCCTCATGAACGGCGGCCTCCGGTTCGAAGCCGGCCATCGGCAACAGTCGCAGCGAAGCGAACGGCTTCTGCACCTTGTCGCGGTTGTCGAGCCACGAGCAGGCGACCGCGCCGCCGGGGCCGACCGCCACTGCGGTGAATGTGGGCCGAGCCTTGTCCGACTGATGAACGCAGACCGGGTTGGCGAAGGTGATGCCGTCTTCCGAAGTCGCGTGCATCATGCGCGTGCTGGGCGGGTCAGCCTGTGCGTCGACCCATGCCGCATGCATCGTCCCTTCGCGGATGGCGATGTGCGGCAGCATGCGCGATTCGCGCGTGATCGTCTTCCCCTTCATCTGGGCAACGAACTTGGCGATGCCCGTACGCGCGACCGTCGTCGGCTCGGCGAACTTGCCTTCGTCGTCGGCGGCCGAGAGGAACATCGCCTTTTGACCATCGTCCACCTGCGATGCCCAGGCAAGGAACGTGTGCCCACCGTCGTCGGTGGCGAGTTGCGGCGCTTCGATCTGATCGCGGATGTCGAACGTTGACAGCGCGAATCGCTGTGTCGGTTGGCGTTCGGCCTCCAGAAAAGGCGGCGTCCAGATGCAGGTTGTCTTGGGCGGCGAGAACAGGTAACGGCCGCCGATCACACCGCCGACGGCAATCGCGGCGACGGCAAGCGTTTTCAGGACAAACGAAATGTTCATGGAAACTCACTGTTGATGTTCGACATAACCCCGACGTTCGCAAAGCCTCACGTCGGGGCTTGATGTTGGTTGCTGTTCTGAATTCCGCATTCCGCATTCCGAACTCCGCAATTCAATCAGACGCTACTTCGTTGCCAGCGCGCGTCGACAGCGCCTGCCAGGTTTGCAGCGTGATCGACTCGCGCACGAAGCGGACGCTGCCATCGCTGAACAGCACATTCACGCCGCCGGCATGGTTGCTGCGTGCAGCATACCAGCCCTTGCCGTGGACTTTGCAGTCGGGCGTTTTGTCGTTGATCTTCAGATACGTGTTGAAGCCGTTGCGCTGCAGTCGGCCCCAGATCCAGGAGATGCCGCGGTCGCCATGCCAGATGGTGGCTGAGGCGCACAGGGCGGGCGTCAACGCCGGGGTGACGCCGCCCGGGGCAGTGGCTACCGGTCTAACCATCGGGCTGGCCTGGGCCATCTGTCGCTTGGGGTTGTCGGGGGCGGCGGCCGTGGTGTCGGTCCCGGTGCCAATGAGAGTCTCACTCATCATGACCGTGTTCGATGTCCCATCGGTGATCAGGTTGAGCGACGTTTCCGAGCCTTGCCAGAACAGGCCGTCGTTCTCGAACGAATCATCGTAAGTCGTACCCGTGCCCGTGCCAAAGCTGACGACATAGTTTCCAGCGGCGAGAGTGCCTTTACCGTTGTAGTTGCTGATCGGGTTCTGGTCGTCGCTGGGGCAGAGCATCAAAGCCAGCTTTGTTTGTGCTGCATTCTGTTGCAGCGGATTGACTGTCTGATTGCCGCCGCTGCCGACCATCAGCGGTTGGTCGAACTGGATGAGGTTCTGCAGATTCTGTTGCTCGATGTAGGGCAGCAACTTGGCGGGCACCGAGAAGGCGGTGGCACTGCTGGACGTCACGCCCGGCAGGCGTTCATTGTTGCCGCTGCAATACAGATGATTGGCGAGGCCGAACTGCTTGAGGTTGTTCATGCACTTGGCCCGCGAGGCTGATTCGCGGACTTTCTGCACGGCAGGCAGCAGCAGGCCGATCAGCACGGCGATGATGGCGATGACGACGAGTAACTCGATCAATGTGAAAGCTCTTCGACGATGCATGGATGATTCCCCGTGAATGAATGCGGACGTACCGCGCAGCGTTCCCATTGAACGCGCGACCAGGCACGACTGACGGAAAGGCAGTGGGAATCAGCCAAGTTTGGGCGGCGGGACCGGTGTGTCCGCCCGGGAATCGGGCTTGCGATCGGAGATGGGAGTCAACATTTCGGGATCGGCGAAACACGACGCCATCGCCGCTTGCGGCGTCGCCGTCCCGCCCGGCTCAGTCGTCGGCAACCCGATCGGACTTTCACCATGGCAGCGCTGGGAATTGACTGTCGCCTGCAGAGCGCTGATCGGTTCGGGCGTTTCGCAGCAGCTTTCCTTCGCCGGCTTCCGGCAACACGATGCCGCTGCCGGTTTCGAGGGGAAGCAACAGCAGGAATTGCGTGCTTTCAGGTCCTCATCGCAGCCGCAGGCGAGGCCGGCACACGAGCGAGCGTTGTTGGCGGCAGTTGCAAAAACGGGAATGACGAAGGCCGTGACGCACTGACCGAAGAGCAACAGCATCCCCAGCACCGGTCGCCCGGCAATGCGCTTGAACAAGCTGAACGGATGCAGACTCATGGTCGGGCTCAGGCAGGTAGGCGTTGCTGACGCCATCATGCTACAGATTCGACGAGTGACGGTGGCCGAAAATTCGCCACGGTCGTACTTGTTCCCCCACAACCTCGATTCGACACGCACGGGATACAGCGATGCAGACGCGAAAGTTGGGCAACTCGGATTTGAGCATCACACCGATCGGCTTCGGAGCCTGGGCGATCGGCGGTGGTGGTTGGGCGTTCGCGTGGGGCGCACAGGACGACGCCGACTCGATTGCCGCGATTCAGGAAGCAGTCGACCTCGGCGTCAACTGGATCGATACCGCGCCGGTCTACGGGCTGGGCCATTCGGAAGAGGTTGTCGGCAAGGCGCTGAAGCAGTTGAAGACAAAGCCATACGTTTTCACCAAGTGCGGCCGGGTGTGGGATGAGAACCGGCAGATCGGCAAACGATTAAAGCGTGCATCGGTCCGGCAGGAATGCGAAGACAGCCTGCGCCGGCTGGGCATCGACGTCATCGATCTGTACCAGATGCATTGGCCCGAACCGGACGAAGACATTGAGGAAGGCTTCAGCGAAATGCTGGCCCTGCAGCGCGAAGGCAAGGTCCGCTGGGTGGGCGTGTCGAACTATTCGGTTGAACAGATGCAGCGTGTCAGCAAACTGGGGCCGATCACGTCGCTGCAACCGCCTTACCACATGCTGCGCCGCGACATCGAGTCGGCCATTCTGCCGCATGCGGGTGCCAACAACATCGGCGTGATCGGTTACTCCCCCATGGCATCGGGCCTGCTGTCGGGGGCGATGACGCGTGAACGGATTGCCGCCATGCCCGATGACGACTGGCGAAAGAGCAAAAACCAGTACTACCAGGAACCGGGCCTGACGCGCACGTTGCAACTGGTGGAGTTGTTGCGCGAGATCGGTGCCCGTCACAACAAATCGCCCGGTGAAGTGGCCATCGCCTGGACGCTGCGCCGGCCCGAAGTAACCGCCGCCATCGTCGGTGCCCGCAAGCCGGGCCAAGTGACTGGCATCATCGGCGCGGCCGAGTGGCGTTTGACGGGTGAAGAATTGTCGCAAATCGAGAAGTCGCACGTGTAGACGCCGAGCCCAAGGGTTAAAGTGCGGGGGGCGGTTTGGGGGTGA
>JBBQII010000251.1:0-6215 GCA_038324795.1 Gemmatales bacterium | reverse complement strand
ATCGAAACCATCAAGGGCAAGCTCCCCTTCGAGCGCATGGCCGTCAACCTGACCGGGGATGCCGAAGCGAAAAAGGGCAAGCACACCGACATGATGCTCGAACGGATCGACAAGGATGTGCCGATCGTCATCATCGCCTCGAAGACCGACAACAAGTACACCGCCTTCGGCTTCACCGAGGGCACCTGGTTCCAGATGCACGGCATCATCGAGAAGACCGCCACGGGTGAAACCATCCGCTGGGCCTTCCAGCATGGCGAACCGTACTTGCGCCGCACCTACAAGGGCACGACGGCGGAACTGAAGCAGATCATGGCCGATGCCGTGGCCGGGAAGAAGGAGCCGCCCGCGCCCGACAGCAAGGAGAAGCCCGGCTTCGGCCCGCCGATCAAGAAAGCGTCCCTCGCGCCGGCCCCGGTGTTCCCGCTGTTCGGCGTCATTCAACTGCCGTTCCTCGGGCTGATCGCCGCGCTGGCGGCGCTGTTCCCCGCGGTATTCGGCGGGCTGGCACTGTTCATGAAGCGCTGGGTGGCGGTGCTGTCGACCAGCGGCATCGTGAGCATGGTCGCCGCGGTCCCGGTCATCTTTCCCGCGTGGGCCGCGAAGCAGTGGATCTACACGCCCGCGGGCCTGTGGCTCAGTTGCGCGTTCCTGTTCGCAGCCGGGGCGCACTGGTCGGCGTACCGCTATCGCAAATCACTGACGAGCGCTGACCCGGAGATCATGCAGCCGCGGCGCTTCGACCGCCGGGCGATCCCGCTGCTGGCCTTTGCCGGCATCGTGTCGCTGCTCATCGGTCTGCAGTTCGCCACCGGCATCTGGATGAGCGACTACTGGCGCTGGGCGCTGGCGGGCACGGTCGGCTTCACCATCTGCGCATACTACTTGCTGACGGTCACGGGCAATCCGGTGCGGGTCTCGCCCGAAACGCTGCTGCTGCTGGTGCTGGCCGTCTCGTGCGGCATCTTCGGGGCCTGGGAAGCGGGGCGATTCTCGCGCCAGGGGCGCTCGCTCATCGCCGGCGGTGGCTTGGGTTTGCCGTCGATCGACCCGGACAATGCCATTCTCTGGAAGTGGGAACCCGACCTGGGCGGCATGGTCGTCAACTCATTCGCGACGCCGGAACGCATTTATGTCGCCGTGTTCGCGATGCCCCGGCCGACAAGTCAGACCGGGCGCGTGGTCGCGCTCGACACGAACACCGGGGCGGAACTCTGGACCTTCCCCAACGCGAAGTTGCTGGCCGCCGAGCCCGACTTCACCATGAAGCCGGCCTTCAGCGCGCCGGTCTATGCCGATGGCCGGGTCTATGTTGGCGAGGGGCTGCACCAGCATACCGATTCCCGGATGTTCTGCCTCGATGCGGCCACCGGCGACCTGCTCTGGAAGTACCAGACCGACAGCCACACGGAATCGACCCCGGTTATCGCGGAAGGAAAAGTTGTCTTCGGGGCCGGGTACCACGGCATCCACTGTCTGGACGCCGTGAAGGGCCCGGGTGCCGACAACCAGCCGCTGTGGCGCTTTCCGAAGAACGCGAAGGCGGAAGACAGGGCGCTGCATGTCGATGCCAACCCGGTGATCGCCAACGGCTGCGTCTATGCGGGCAGCGGCTACAAGCCGGAATATGTGAAGCAAGACGGCAAGGTCAACTCCGTCTTCTGTCTCGACTTGAACACGGGTGAACCGAAGTGGCAGGTCCGGCAGGAAGACTCCGTCTACGGCTCGCTGCTGGTGCGCGATGGACGCGTTTATCACGGCACGGGCAACTCGACCTACAGTGAATCGTTCCCCTCGCAACGGCCCGGTGTCATCTGCCGCGATGCGAAGACGGGCGACGAGATCTGGTATTGCCGGCTGCCCGAGACCGTACTGGCGAAGCCGGCCGCGGATCGCTACCAGCTTTACGTCGGCTGTGTCGACGGCAACGCCGTCGCCATCGACCGGGCCACCGGCGCGATCGCCTGGCAGGTGAAGATCGACGATGCCATCTACGCCGACCCGGTGCCGGACATCTCGAAAGAGACCGGCCTTGCCGATGTCGTGTACGTGGCCGGCAAGTCGGGGGCCGTGGCGGCCCTGGCCCCGTATTCATCGAACCGATTCGACTGGTCGATCAACCTGAACTACTGGACCAATGGCGAGATCGAACAAACCGCGACCCCCTCGATGCTTCGCGACGAAGACGACTCCGCCGTACGGCATCGCTTGTTGCTGGGCTTCTGCCAGGGCAAACTCGGCTCCGGCGCGGCGCGGCTGTATTGTCTGGAAGATCGGGCAGCGAAGTCTGCGCCGTGATTGAAATCAATCGACGTTACTGACTGTCAGATAAGCATTGCCACCGAGTCTCGAGGCGATGGCGAGCCCCTCCCGTAAGGGAGGGGAGTGCGTTCTCCCATCCCTTACGGGATGGGCTCGCCGATGATGGCACTTCCAGTCTGACCGTCAGTAGCCGCGACCCGGAGACCCTGCATTGATATCACTCAGAATTCTGCTCAGGGCGGGAAGATTTTAACCACTGATGCCACGGATTGCTCGGATAGCACGGATAAGAAGTCCACCTATTTCTGTTGCTTTCATCCGTGTCATCTGTGCTATCGGTGTCATCTGTGGTAATTCTTCGTGGTTGCGGCCATGCCGCCCTAAGCGTCGCGGCCAACAAACACCCCACTGGTGCCCCGCTCACATGACTGATATTCGCCACTTCAACCAGATCAGCGCGGACGATGTCGCGCATGTCGGCGGCAAAGGCCTGAGCCTGGGGCTGATGGCCTCGGCAGCATTACCGGTGCCGCCCGGTTTCTGCATCACCACGTCCGCCTACCGCGAAGCCGGCGGCTCATTGCGCGGCCCGCTTTGCACGGCCGTGCTCGATGCCTACAGGCAGCTCGGCGGTGGACCGGTGGCCGTGCGCTCCTCGGCCATTGGCGAAGACGGGGCCGTCACCAGCTTTGCCGGGCAGCAGGAAACCTTCCTCGGCATCACTGGCGATGCTGCGTTGATCGGCGCGGTCGAAAAGTGCTGGGCTTCGCTGCATACCGAGCGTGCCCGGGCATACCGCACCCGGCAGGGAGTCGGCGATGCGGGGTTGGCGATGGCGGTCGTCGTGCAGCAGCTGGTGCCGGCCGACGTGGCCGGCGTGCTGTTCACCCGCGATCCGCAGGATCCCCTGGGCGAGTTGATGCTGGTGGAAGCGTCGTGGGGCTTGGGCGAAGCGGTCGTCTCGGGCAAGGTGACGCCCGATGCGTTTCAACTGTCGCGGGAGGACGGCTCCGTTGCCGGCCGGCGGCTGGGGCCGAAGGAGATCCGCATCACGGCCGCGGGCGAAGAGCCCGTGCCGGCGGTTGACCGCAAGCGGTTTTGCCTCGATGACAAACAGTTGAAGGAACTGGCGACGCTCGGCATGCAGGTCGAACAATACTACGGCGACACGCGCGACATTGAATGGGCCTGGCATGGCGATCGCTTCTACCTCCTGCAGGCTCGCCCGATCACGGCGACCACGGCACTGGAGCGCGAGAAGTTCCGCCTTCAGGAGATCGAGAAACTCGAAGCGCTGGCCGACAAGCGCGGCACTATCTGGAGCCGGTTCAACCTGATCGAGATTCTGCCGGAACCGACACCGATGACCTGGTCGGTGGTGCAGGTGCTGCTGTCGGGCAAGGGCGGCACCGGCATGATGTACCGCGACATGGGCTTCACCCCATCGCCCGTGATGGACAGGCAGACGGTCTACGACCTGATCGGCGGTCGGCCCTACTGCAACCTGAGCCGGGAACCGCTGCTGCAGGCGGCCAAGCCGCAACTCGACTACCCGTTCGCGAAGTACAAAGCCGACCCCATGAAGGCGCTCTCCCCCGAGCCCGACCCGGCCACGATGACCCGCGGCCTCGGGCGCATCATGCGGCTGCCGGGGTTCTTCTACAGGCAGATGCGCTTCGCCAGTCGGATCGGCAAGGACAGCAAGACGTTCGCCGTGCTGTTCCGCATGAAGATTGCCCCGAAGTACCTCCTGGAAGTCGACAAAGCCGACCGCGAGAACCTCAGCGGCTACGATCTGGGCGCGCTGCTGCAACGCTTCGAGCAATGGGTGCAGCGCACGCTGGTGGAGTTCGCGCGCGACAGCCTGAAGCCGACGCTGTTCGCCCAGTTTGAAATGCAGGTGATCGAACAACAGTTGCGCAAGCCGCTGGGTGCCGAGCGGGCGCGCGTGGCCGTGGCCGAGCTGTGTGCCGGTGCTCACGCCGACCCCGATGCCGACTTCGCACGCGGCATCCGCGGCCTGGCCTCGGGCGAGATCCGTCGCGATGACTTCCTCAAACACTTCGGCCATCGCGGCCCGCACGAGATGGAACTTGCCCAGCCCCGCTGGAGCGAAGACAGTTCCACACTTGACCTACAAGTGAAAACGTCGGTGACGCCCGCATCGGGCGCGGTCGATGCGTTGCAGGAACGCTGGAAACGCATCGCCGCGGAAGCGAAGCTCAACCAAATTCTGGCGAAATGGCTGGGCGATCACGTTGACCGCCTGCATCTGTACCTCGGCCTGCGCGAGACGGCCAAGCACTACCTGATGCGCGGCTACGCGATCATCCGTCAATCGCTGCTGCAATTCGATCGGCACTTCGGTCTCAACGGCGGCGTCTTCTTCCTGACACCGCAGGAACTGCCGCTGCTCGTTCAGAAGAAAGACATGCAGCCGCTGATCGACGAACGCCGTCAGGCGCGGGCCCTGGCGCTGAGCCTCGAAGTGCCCGCGGTGGTTTTCAGCGATGACCTGGCCGCGATCGGCCGGCCCGTTCCGCCGCCGACCGGCGCCGACCTGCTGACCGGCGTCCCGCTCTCGGCCGGCGTCTGCGAGGGACCGGCACTGGTTCTCAACGAACCGGTTGCAGCCGACATGCCGCCGGGTTACATTCTCGTCTGCCCGTCCACGGATCCCGCGTGGGTGCCGCTGTTCGTACATGCGAAGGGCCTCGTAATGGAATCGGGCGGGGTGCTCTCGCATGGCGCGATCGTCGCGCGCGAGTTCGGCCTGCCCGCAGTCGCCGGCCTGCCCGACGTGCATCGGCGCATCAAGACGGGGCAACGCCTGCGCGTGGATGGCAATCACGGGACCGTGGCGGTGATTGATTGACCTGCGCCTACTTCTCCGGAGTGTTCAACATGATTCGTTTATGCGTCATCGCAGTCTTTCTCGCCGTCCCCCTGCATGCGCAGGACAAGCCGGTCAGCGCCCGCTTGAAGCCGTTCGTTGACAACGCGGACGTTTCGGGCTTCGTCACCGTCGTCGGCAACAAGGATGGCATTGTCAGCCTCGATGTGATGGGCAAGCAGAACCTCGAGAAGGATCTGCCGATGAAGGAGAACTCGCTGTTCCGCATCGCGTCGATGACCAAGCCGATCACGGCGATGGGGATCATGCTGCTGGTGGAAGAAGGCAAACTGTCGATCGACGACCCGGTGGAAAAGCACCTGCCCGAGTTCAAAGGGCAGATGATGGTTGCTTCCAAGGACAAGGATACCGTCACGCTGAAGAAGCCGGCCCGGCCGATCACGATCAAGGACCTGCTGACGCACACCTCCGGCATGCCGGCCCCGCCGGTCGGCATTGCCGACCTGTACCAGAAGCGCACGCATACGCTGGCCGAGGGGGTGATGGCATTCTCGCAACGGCCGCTCGATTTTGAACCGGGCAGCAAGTGGGCTTACTGCAACCCGGGCATCGACACGCTGGGCCGGATCATCGAAATCGTCTCCGGCCAGCCGTACGAAGCCTTCCTGAAGGCACGCATCTTCGAACCGCTGGGCATGACGGATACCACGTTCTTCCCCGGCGAAGCCCAGTTGCAGCGGCTGGCGATCACCTACGACAAGAAGGACGGCAAACTGCTGATGCCGCCGAACACGATCATCGGCCCGCCGAAGGATGCCAAGTACCCGATCCCCGCGGGCGGCCTGTACTCCACCGGGCCCGATCTGGCGAAGCTGTACGCCGCCCTGCTCAGCGGTGGCATCTCGTCGGGCGGCAAGAAAGTGATCAGCCCCGCGAGCTTGAAGCAGATGACCACCGTGCAGACCGGCGACCTGAAGTCCGGCTTCACGCCCGGCATGGGCTGGGGCCTCGGCTTCGGCGTGGTCGTCACGTCCGAAGGCAGCACCGAATCGCTGTCGCCCGGCTCCTTCGGCCACGGCGGCGCCTTCGGCACGCAGGC
>JBBQII010000250.1:0-6218 GCA_038324795.1 Gemmatales bacterium | reverse complement strand
CGTGGATGGTCGGCATGCCGCTCTTAGGGGCGTTGACCTGGCTACTGCTTGCTGAAAGGCAGGTCGGCATCGCGTTGGGTGGGCTGACCATCCTCTTCGCGGCCTTTCACTGCGCCTTCTATGAGTATCGCAGCGTCTACCTGGAAACCTTCGCACCCGATGTGGCCCTGCTGCACGATGCGCCAGGGCAAATCGACGGCCCACTATTCGTGCTGGCCGAAGAGGAACCGCTGAGCGCGTCGTGGCCGATGTTCTACCTGAACGGCCGGGCAAATCTTCTTCACAACGCCAGCTACCTGCGAGACGACTCTCTGCCGCGCGATGCGGTGTACTTGATCGCCCGACCGCGTGATGAAAAGTCGCTGGCTGAGTTCGGTACGACGACTGTCGTCGCGCAAAGTGAGAAGAGCCGATCGGAACGGTCGCCGGCAGATCGCTATACGCTGTACCGGCTGGAATTTCATGCCGACCTGGTACGTGTTCGGGCCGACGTGCGGATGACGCCCAATCAGGCGACCGGTCGGGCGAAGGGGCCCTACCTGGAGCCGTCGCGGCACGTCAGTGCGACGAACCGTTAGCCGCAATGCATCAATCGAAGTACTCGTCCTCTTCGCGGAACGCGGGGATGCTGAAGACGATGGTGCGGACGCCGGCGGTGCTCCAAAGGCGGTGGCGAGTACCCGGTTCGATCTGCACGACGATGCCCGGCTCGACATCGACCTGGTCGCCGTTGAGTTGCATCCGGCCCGTGCCCTCCAGCACGTAGTAAACTTCCGTGGTCTCGGCATGGTAGTGCAGCACCGAGTCCTTGATGAATGTGACATGCAGGCTGCAGGTCGGCGTGTCGGCCCGGGTCAGCGGGCGCGTGCTCGCGCCGCACAGGCAGGGCACGGTCGGCGCTTCGGAGACTCGTTTGACGACATACCCGGGGGAGGAAGCAGTGATCATGATCAAATCTCGCGTGAGTGAACTCTTTCGACAAGGATACGCCATGCGGCAACGACTGGCCTGCTTCCCCTTCCTGCTGCTGTTGGTTGGCTGCGGTACTCGCGCGGCGGTGCCTGCGCCTCCGGCGGTCGAGGCACCGACGCCGTTGGGCGTTAACTTCAACCCGGCCCGTGCCGGTACCATCGAAGGGCGGGTGTCCTGGCAGGGCGACATGCCGACGTGGCACGCGTACCGTGATGTGAAGACCACTGTAGGCCGCGAGGTTGATTCCATCGACTTTCTGAATCCCGCGATCCCGAAGATTCATGCCGAGAACCGCGGCATCGGGCAGACGCTGGTGTTCCTGCGCAGCGTCGACCCGAAACGGTCGAAGCCTTGGGACATTCCCGCGCCCAAGGCGCTTGCCCACAACAACCTGATGCATCTCGAACAGTTCGGCAGGTTGTCGCCCGTCGGCATCGCCCGACGCGGCGACGAGATCGAGCTGAGTTCCACCAATACAGAGCTCGACCTGCTGCGGGCGGAAGGCGCGGCCTTCTTCACGCTGGCCTTCCCGGTCGAACGCCGGCCGCTGGCACGCGTCATGGATCGCGCCGGCGTCGTCGAGTTCAGCAGTGCCGTGGGCAAGTACTGGGCGAAGGCATGGCTGATGGTGCTGGAGCATCCGTATGCCGCCATCACCGATGACGAAGGGCGTTTCTCGCTCAGCGATGTGCCCGATGGGGATTACGAACTGGTGCTGTGGATGCCGAACCCGCATGTTGAACGCTTCGAACGCGACCCGGAGTTGCTGCGGGTCAGCCGCGTCTGGCACGGGCCGGCACTGGAAAAGAGCGTGCGTGTTACGGTGAAGGCGAAGGAACGCACGGAAACGGGCCTGTGCGTCGGAGCGGGCGATTTCAAACGCCAGGGGGCTAACGCCCCCCGCTCGCCTTGATCAGATCTGTCGTGTCAGTGCCAGGCTGGCGCGGGCGAAGAACAGCTTCGGGTTCCCCTTGAAGACGTCGAGCTTTTCGCCTTCCTGGAGCAGATAGTCGCGCATCGTATTGGCGATGGCATCCCTGTTGGCACCGGGACGGATCACGTCCTCCCGCACGCCGCCGATGATCGAGTCGCCGGTGCTGGTGCCGATGATCCAGTCGTAGCCGGTGCCGCCTTCGAGCTTGTCGCTTCCCTGCCCGCCCACAAGCCGATCGTTGCCGGCCCCGCCCTTGAGGGTGTCGTTGCCCAGCCGGCCGAGCAGCGTGTCGATGCCGTCCATGCCCCAGAGTTCATCGTCACCCAGGCCGCCATCGAGGAAGTCGTTCCCGCTGTTGCCGTAGATGCGGTCGTTGCCTTCGCCGCCGAAAATGAAGTCGGTATTGGTGCCGCCCCAGATCGTGTCGGCCCCGCTGCCGCCGAAGATCAACGACCTGAAGGCCGTTTCGTTGCGGACGTAGTCAGCCCCGTTGTTCGCCTTGATGACGACATTGCTGATGGCCGCTTTGTCGAACAGTTTGGTGGTCGTGACGCCGGCGGTCGTTTCGGTGACGGCAATCTTGCCCGCCTGATCGGCTGGGGCATAAACACGAATGGTATCCGCCTGGTCGGTGCCGGTCACGACCAGCGTGCCTTGCGCACCGATCGTCGCCGACGGTACGTCACGGGCTTCAAGGTTTTGCAATTCCGGTCGAAACTTGGCCATAGCGTTTACTCCAATCGGACAGAAGAATCGACGAACGCCACAAGTCATAGCCGATCCATCGTTTGCTCGCAATCCTTGTTTGACGGACATTCTGGACCTGCGCAGACCGCCCGGTTTGTGATGATTCTCCATCTCAACTCAGTGCTTAACTGCCTGTCTCACGAAAACGGGCCCTATCTCACGAAAAGGAGCCCCTGTCTCACGAAAAGGGGCCTGTCCCACGATTTGACAGCCGTCTCCCCTCGGGTAGCAGGATGGTGAGGCAACGAAGTCTTCACCATCATTGTCTTGTTTCCGGCCCATCCGCGACCTATCCTCCCACAAGGCGAACGCACACTGAGGATGGTCCAGAATGACGACGCTTTTCGTCACCGGCGGCTGCGGCTTCATCGGCAGCAACTTTATCCGCGGGCTGCTACAGGCCGAGGCAGACCTGTCGATCGTCAACTTCGACGCGTTGACGTACGCGGGCAATCTCGCCAACCTGGCCGATCTGGCCGGGCATCCGCGCTACCGGTTCGTCAAGGGCGACATCACCGACCGCGCCGCGGTCGAAGCCGCGCTGGCCGGGTCCGACGGCGTGATCAACTTCGCGGCCGAAAGCCACGTCGACCGCAGCATCCTCGATTCGGGGCCGTTCGTCCGCACCAACGTAATGGGCACACAGGTACTGCTCGATGCCGCTCGGGCCGCGAAGGTGAAGCGCTTCGTGCAGGTCTCAACCGACGAAGTCTACGGCAGCCTGGGGGCGACCGGTCTGTTCACCGAAACCACGCCATTGCACCCGAGCAGCCCCTATTCCGCGAGCAAGGCCTCGGCCGATCATCTGGTGATGGCATACGTGCACACGTTCGGGATGGATGCGGTCATCACGCGTTGTTCGAACAACTACGGGCCTTACCAGTTCCCCGAAAAGTTGATCCCGCTGTTCATCACCAACCTGATGAACGACCAGCAGGTGCCGGTCTACGGCGACGGCCAGCAGATCCGCGACTGGATCCATGTACGCGATCACGGCAGCGGCGTCTTCGCGGCCTGGAAGAACGGCAAGGCAGGCGAGGTCTACAACTTTGGCGGCCGTTGCGAGAAGCCGAACCTGGAACTGACGCAACTGCTGGTCGATCTGCTGGGCAAGTCGCGCGCGCTGATCAAATATGTGCAGGACCGCCCGGGGCACGACCGGCGGTATGCCATCGACTGCTCGAAGGCAG
Organism: Gemmatales bacterium; assembly: GCA_038324795.1. Classification (GTDB taxonomy): domain Bacteria; phylum Planctomycetota; class Planctomycetia; order Gemmatales; family Gemmataceae; genus JAIOQJ01. The sequence goes on along the minus strand of JBBQII010000250.1, from coordinate 2,375 downwards.
AAAGCGAACTCGGTTGGAGGCCGCTGGTCGCCTTCGACCAGGGCTTGCGTGAAACAATTGAGTGGTACAAGAACAACCAGGAATGGGTGCGCCAGGTGCGCAGCGGCGAGTACTTGAAGTACTACGAGAAGCAGTACGGCAATCGGGGTTAGCGAGCATCCGTAAGGGATTCCGCACAAGGGATGACGAACATGAACATTCGCGGTATTGTTCTGGCAGGCGGCAAGGGTACGCGCCTGGGCGAACTGACCAAGGTGACCAACAAGCACCTTCTGCCGGTTGGCTCGCTGCCGATGGTCTACTACCCCCTCAAGAAGATCACCGGCGCGGGCATCAAGGACGTTCTGCTGGTCTCCGGCACCGATCACATGGGCGACTTCGTCGAACTGCTCGGCTCCGGCAAGGACCATCAGTGTTCGCTGACTTACCGCGTGCAGGACGAAGCCGGCGGCATCGCCCAGGCACTGGGCCTCGCGGCTACGCACTGCGCAGGCTTCCGTTCGCTCGTCATCCTCGGCGATAATATCTTCCAGGCCCCTGTCAGCAATCTGCTGAAAGAAGCCGACCTGCAGCCCGACTGGGCATGGGTCGGCCTCAAGCAGGTGCACGACCCGGGCCGGTACGGCGTTGCTGAACTCAAGGGCAAACAGGTCGTCTCCATCGAAGAGAAGCCGACAAACCCGAAGAGTGATTACGCCGTCATCGGCGTCTATATTTATCCGCCCGACGTGTTCGATGTGATCAAGACACTGAAGCCCAGCGGCCGCGGTGAACTCGAGATCACCGATGTGAACAACTACTACCTGAAGCAGGGTCGGATGGGCTACTCGATCATCGACGGCTACTGGACCGACGCGGGAACGCTCGATTCACTGGCCGTAGCGAATCAACTGGTTCGCGACGAACCGCCCGTGTACTAAGTCGCTCTTCCCTTTTGCCGTGAAATGCGCGACACTCTCCGTGTCATTCATCCCCGGAGAGCGCGCACGGATGCGGCAACGTCGACCATGGCTGGTCATCACCCTCGCGCTGACGCTGATCGCCTTCTCCTGCGCGATCTATGTTCTCCGCCCGCCGCTTGCGGAGTCGTCATCGACCGGCTTCGAAGTCACCATCTGGCGTGGCGATCAACCCATCTCCCGCAAAGTCTACTCTATCCTCCCCGCGCTCATCCCGCTCGATGACCACCGCATCACCATCGAGCCGATGCGTTCCGACAATCAGTTTCTCGGTCGGCCGCTCTCGTCGGCGGATCGCCCGCTGGTCGAATTCCTGCTGCTGCTTCCCCCGGCGACGCTGCTGATCTGCCTGCTTCGTAACTTGGTCGGCATGGCCTCGTTCGGTACGTTCGCCCCGGCGCTGCTCGGGCTTGCCTTCCGCGATGTGCACTCGCTTGTCGGCGTGTTCGTCATGCTGACAATCATCACGGCCGGCTGGTGGCTGCGCCGGGGGCTCAACGAACTGCATCTGCTGCAAGTGCCGCGTACCGCTCTCCTGCTCAGCGGCGTCGTCGTGCTGCTGCTGACGTTGATCACCGTGCTCGGTGGAACTGGGCCACTCGCCATCTCGCTGTTTCCGCTCGTCATTCTCACCGGGATGATCGAGCGCTTCTGGGCCATGGAAGAAGAGGATGGCACGGGCAACACCTTCACCGTACTCGGGTGCACGCTCCTGATGGCGGGACTGGTCTGCCTGCTCGCACGGCTGCCGGGGTTCGCAGCGCTGTTGATCGATCACCCGGAACTGCTCGGCCTGCCGATTGCCGGGCAACTGCTGCTGGGGCGCTATACGGGTCTGCGCTGGCTGGAACGCCGGCGCTTCGAGGCCATTCCGAGGGCACGGGTGCTGGGCATCAACGCCCGCAATGCCTTCGGCATCCTCGACCGCAATCCGCGCGGCCGCTTCCCGATCGTCGATGACAAAGTGCTGATGATGGACCTGTGCCGGCGCATCGGTGTCCCCTGCCCCGCGATGCTGGGCCTTCTGTCGCGGCATGCGCAACTGGCGAAACTGGAACAGCAACTCGCACCACTCAACGAGTTCGTGCTGAAGCCGGCCCGCGGGTCGGGCGGCCGGGGGATCATGGTGATCGTCGGTCGTGAGAACTCGCTGTTCCGGCTGGCAAACGGACAGGCCGTGGCAATCGACGTGCTGCGCGAGCGCGCGGCCGAGATCCTGGCCGGGCAGTTCTCGCTGGGCGGCCAGCCCGACCGTGTCCTGATTCAAGAACGCGTTCGGCCGCACCCGGCCCTGCGCATGCTGGCCGGGCATGGCGTGGCGGACGTCCGTATCGTGCTCTACCGCTTCGAGCCGGCGATGGCGATGCTGCGCCTGCCGACGCTCGCTTCCGGCGGACGGGCCAACCTGCACCAGGG
>JBBQII010000249.1:0-6236 GCA_038324795.1 Gemmatales bacterium | reverse complement strand
AACTGATGCAGCGCTGTGTGGACAAGACAAAGAACGACTACGGGGCGCATGCATGGGGCCATGGGGCCTACTTCATGGAACAATGGGGGATCGGTGCCCTGGAAGCGGGCGATGCCGTGATGGCGGAAGAAGCGTTCCTGGAAGCGCTGGCGCACGATGCCGGCAGCGTCCGCGCGGCGCTGGGCATGCAGGCCCTGTGCGATAAGCTGGGCCGTGGTGACGAGGCCGCGGCGTTCGCCAAAGTGGCTGAGCGCTGCTGGGCCAAGGCAGACCGTACGAGTTTCCAGAGCCTTCGCGACGAGATCATGAGGAAAGCGGAGAAGCTCTCCGCCTCAACCTCGACTTCCTCGACGCGATAGCACACCTTGCCCCGGCGCTTGATGAGGAATGACACATGAAATCGATGCTGCTGGCCTTGCTAATCTCCGCGCCCGCTTTCGCGAATGATCCCTGCGTCTCGGGTCTGCAGTCGGGCCAGAAGCCGGGACCGTACAGCTTCTTGGTGGCGACGGGAGCCAACCGCGGGCAGCAGACCTGCTACGTCTGCGACACGGCCGGGAAACCGGCAGTTGTCGTCTTCGCCCGCAAGCTCAGCGATCCGCTCGGCAAACTGCTGGCGGCGAGCGACCAATGGTTGGAAAAACAACCGAAGGACGCCGCCGTAAGTTGGATGACCGTACTGGGCGAAAAGACTGTTTCGCTCGATGCGCTGGCGAAATGGTCGAAGGAAGCGGGGGTTAAGAATGTCCCCGTCGGTGTCTATGACGACCCGATCGGCCCGCCGACCTACAAGCTGGGTGAAGATGCGGAAGTCACGGTGCTGCTGTACGTGAACCGCAAGGTTGTCGCTAACTTCGCCTACCGGGCCGGCGAACTGAATGACGAAGCGATCAGGAAGATCGAAGCAACCCTTCCCCGATTGACCGAAAGCAAGTAGCCGCCCATGTTCTTCTGGATCTACGACCTGCCCAACTGGCAGGGGGCCGTTCTCTTCACGTCTGTGATCACCATCTTCACTCTGCCCGGCGTTATTGCAACACGCCGGACGGTGCAACGCCTTGTTAGAACGCAATCGGGCTAAAACGAAGCGATTGGGGCATTTCTCTCCGCATATGGCGTGTTCTACGGTCTGCTCGCCGGCCTCGTCGCGGTGGCGACCTATCAGAACTACTCCGATGTCGAACGCACGGTGTCACGAGAGGGGGCTTCGCTTGCGGCAATGTATCGGGACATCTCCAGCTATCCGCAGCCGATCCGCGGCTAACTGCAGCGGTCACTGCGGGAGTACATCGACATTGTGATCGAGACGGAATGGCCGCAACAGCAGCACGGAATAATCCCCGAAGACGGAACAACCAAGCTTACTGAGTTTCAGATCAAACTCGTCGCCTTTGAACCGCAGAGCACAGGGCAGCAGATTGTTCACGCAGAGGCGTTCCGGCAGTTCAACGAGTACGTGGACCGCCGTCGGCAGCGACTGCAGAGTGTTGGTTCCGGTCTGCCCGATATTCTTTGGTATGTGCTGGGCGTCGGGGCGTTCTTCAACATCGTGCTGATCTGGCTTTTCCACATCGAACGGCTGAGCCTGCACGTGTTGTTGGCCGGGATCCTGTCTCTGCTGATCTCGCTGATGATCTTCCTGATCGCCGCGATGGACTATCCTTTTCGCGGGAGAGTGAGCATCTCGGCCGACCCGTTCGAGATGCTGCGTGACAGTATTCGGCAGAAATGAGGTTCGGCGGGCAACCCAGTTGGCATGCCCGCGAATGCTGTCTCACCCCAGTTTCCAAGGCTCCCGGTACTGATACCCCAGCAGGCGGTTCGCTTCCTCGTCGTTGGTGACGCGCTCGGCCTTGGGGTCCCACTGCAGCAACTTCTTCCGCATGAAGGCGATGCGTGCGAGCAGCGTCGTCGTCGTTGAACGGTGTCCCGTCTCAACCGAGCAGTTCGTCTCCTTGCGATCCTTCAGGCGGTCGAGGAAGTTGCGAGCATGCAGTGCCGTGTCGCTGCTGCCTTTCATGCCCGGGTCCGCCGCCCGGCCTGGTTTGATTGCCTTGCCCTGCTCGGAATTCTCTTTGCGCTTCAGAGGGCTCAGTGCCGGGGTTTCCATGGTGCGCACGTTCTCCGGCACGATCTCGTACCCCTTGTTTTCGTGCAGATATAAGGTGCCGAGTGTGCCGCGGAACTCCATCTCGACGCCGCGCATGTTGCCGGCCGCGGCATTGGCGTTGATCTGAGAGAACGTAGCCAGGCAGCCGTCGTACTCCCAGACGGCTTCCAGTGTGTCCGGGATCTCGCGGTTATCCTCTACGGCGAACTTGCCGCCCATGGTGCAGACGGATTTCGGTGCGTCCTGCCCCAGCGCCCACTGGATGACGTCGAGGTAGTGCGTGCCGAAGTTCGTCAACTGTCCGCCCGAATAGTCCCAGAACCAGCGGAACTTGTACAAGCAGCGGCTGGGGTTGTAAGGCACCTTCGCGGCCGGCCCCAGCCAGGTATCCCAATCGAGCCCGGCCGGCGGAGCGCAGTCGGCCGGGTTGCCGATGCCCATCGGCGACTCGTTGCGGTGATGGTACGACTTCGCCATCGTCACCTTGCCGATCGCCCCTTCGCGGATCAGCTTGACCGCGTCCATGATGAACGGCGACGATCGGCGGTGCAGCCCCACCTGCGTGACACGCTTCGTCTGCTTCGCGGTTTCGACCATCCGTCGGCCTTCGCTGATCGTCAGGCTCAGCGGCTTCTCGCAGTAGACATCTTTGCCGGCCTTGCACGCATCGATGAACTGCAATGCATGCCAGTGGTCCGGCGTGGCGATGGCAACGGCATCGATGCCCGGTTGCTCGAGCAGTTTGCGGTAGTCGGCATACAGCTTGGCCTTGCCGCCGGCCTTCTGGTTCGCAGGTTCCAGGTACGGCTCGTACACGTCCGCGAATGCCACGGCTTCGCAGTCAGGATGAACGAGAAAAGCATCAAGCAGCTGATCGCCGCGATTGCCGATCCCGACGAAGCCAAGCCTGACGCGCTCGTTGGCACCGAACGGTCGGGCCGAGGCCGGAAGTGCAGCCAATGCCCCCGCGGCTAGCACGCCTTTGCTGAAATCACGACGGTCGACGTTGGTGCCCATGTGCCACCCCGGGTTGAAAAGATCGTGTGAAGAGAACTTGCGCTGGATGGTAGCCGATCGCGACGCGGGAAGCCAGATTTTGTCATACATTGTCGTCAGCAACACTGATCGCACGAATGACCTGGCGAAGAGGCCGACATGGCTGTTCCTCTCGATGTCGTCAACCTGGGAACTGCCACTTTCGAATGCATCTTCGGCCGAGGCTGCGATGGCCTTTGCTGCAAGAACGGCCGGCCCAGCGTCAGCAACCATGAGCAGTTGACCATCGACAGGGTGATGGAGCGCGCGATTCCGCTCATGCGACCCAACGCCCGCAAACTCGTGGAAGAGGAAGGCTACCTGAGCAAACGCACGAAGCTCGGCCAGCCGATGGTGCGCGTCATCGACAGTTGGTGTGTCTTCTTCAACAAAGGCTGTGTGCTTCACGGCATCGGCATCGAGGATGGCGACGCCTATCAATACAAGCCGATGCAGTGCGCGCTGTTCCCGCTTGATCATGACGACAAGGGCGAGTGGTACATCCGCCAGTGGGACTACAAGGACGAAGAGTGGGACGTGTTCTGCCTGAACCCGAAACAGTCCAAGGTGGCTGCAGCCGTCTCGATGAAGGCCGAGATTGAGTACGCGGAAAAGATGCTCGATTCCTGACGACGCTTGCGGCGTCGCCATCAGGCGGGGCCGATCTGAATCACCCGACCGTTCCGGCGCGCCAGCACTTCTCCAGGGAGAGTCACTGCTGACCGTTCGCCCAGCAGTTCCACCAGTTCATGCCAACGCTCTCGCGTCATCCGGTCCATCTGCCAGCCGCTCGATTCCCAGACCATGCGAAACATTTCAATTACATCATCTGCATGGCAGTCCTTCAGCAGCGTGGCATCGAACACACGTAGCTTCCCCGCAAGTGGAAGCTCCGCTTTCCGCAGCAAGCGGGAAGCCGCCGAGCGCTGATCGCGGTGTCGGATCGCCGCATCGGCCGATAGCGAGAGTAGCACGCCGTCAACTTGCGGATTGATGGATCGCATCAGCGGCAGCAGTTCATGGCGGATGCGGTTGCGGGTGAAGGCGAGGTCGGTGTTCGTGGCATCTTCCCGCCACGCCTGCGGCAGCGACTTCAGATAGTCGATCAGTTCCGCGTGATGCAGATGCAGCATCGGCCGAACCAGCGTGATGTTGTCAGCCAGCGTTCGCTCGGCCCGGATTCCCGCGAGGCCGTTGAGTCCCGTGCCGCGGATCAAGCGATGCAGAACAGTTTCGATTTGATCGTCGGCCGTATGTCCGGTGGCGATCCAGTTAGCCTGTGATTCCCTCGCCACGGTGAGCAGCCAGTCGTAACGCAATTTCCGCGCATTTGCTTCGAGGTTGCCGCCTTCGCATTGCGTGACACCGGCCACATCGATCGAGATGCCGCGGAAATGCAACCCCAGCGAGGTTGCCAGATGCTCGACAAACGCGGCATCCGCATCGCTGGCATCGCCGCGAAGTTGATGGTTGACGTGGGCGACGATCAGTTTTTGCGAACACGCATGCAGCATTCGCAGAAGCGCAACGCTGTCGGCACCGCCGGAGACGGCGACGACTGCTGCTTCAACAGTCAACGATGGGGGGAATGTGGGAACTAGAACGGTGACGGCCCGCCAAAGTGCGGCGACCCGTTGGATCGCTCGCTAAACAACATCAATACGGGATATGATCCCCGAGGTTCGCTGCGCTCACCTCGGGGCCTGTGGATTTGAATTCCGCATTCCGCATTCCGAAATCCGCGTTCCTTACGCGTCAGCGGTCACTTCCCAGCCCCTGCGGTAGGAGCCCATGACGAGTTCCTGGCCCTTCCTGCTGGTGCACTTCAGGTTCGGGCCGTCCCATTCGATCTTTTCGCCGGCGCGGATCGCCACGTTGCCGAGCAGGAACGCCTCGGTCAGCATGGCGGCGATGTCGAAGTTCGAGTAGGCGATCTCCGGCTTGCCGGCCTTGATGGCGGCGACCCATTCGTCTTTCTGACCCTGATCGCCCTTGCCGTTCATCGGCAGTTTTTCGGGCTTTGTCAGGTTCACGCCTTCAAAGCCTTCGCCGACCAAACGGAACGAAGCGCCGTAGTCGCTGGGCGAGAACAGGATACCCTTCTCACCGACGAGCATCGAACCGCTGTTGGCCAGCTTCTCGTCCTTCTTCAGCACCTTGCCGATCAGGTCGGCCGGCGGCAGTACTTTCGCGCCGTTCTGCTGGCCTTCGTACCAATATAGCTTGCAGGCCGGCATGCCTTCGCGGGCCGGGAAGTCCATCGTCACACGCGCCCACGACGGACAGGTTTCGGGATTCACATCGCCCGCTTCGGCAACGACAAGTGTCGGATGGCCGAGTTTCAGTGCGCGGAACGCCATGTTGGCAGTGTGGCAGGCCATGTCGCCGATCGCACCGGTGCCGAAGTCCCACCAGCCGCGCCAGGCGAACGGATGGTAACCCTTGGCGTACGGCCGCATCGGGGCCGGGCCGATGAATTCTTCCCAGTGCACCGTCTTCGGACATTCTTCTTCGGGCGGGCGTTTGGTCACTTTCGGGGCCTGCGGCCAGATCGGCCGATTGGTCCAGACGTGCACTTCCTTCACCGGTCCGATGACGCCGGACTGGATCAGTTCGACGCCGCGGCGCAGGCCGTTTTCGGCCGATCCCTGGTTACCCATCTGGGTGCAGACACCGTACTTGCGGGCCGTATCGCGAAGAACGCGGGCCTCGAACACGGAGTGCGTCAACGGCTTCTGCACGTAGGCATGCTTCTTCATCCGCATCGCCATCACGGCGGCGGGTGCATGCGTGTGGTCGGGGGTGCTGATGGTAACCGCATCGATCTGCTTGCCCAGCTCGTCGAACATCTTGCGGAAGTCGACGTACTGCTTGGCCATCGGGAACTTCTTGGCCTTGCCGCCCAGGCCGCGTTCGCCTTCATCAATGTCGCAGATGGCGATCACTTCGCCGAGGTTGCCGGCATGGTCGATGTCGCTCGACCCTTTGCCACCGACGCCGATGCCGGCAAAGCGCAGCTTCTCGTTGGGGCTGTCAGCGGCGCGCATGGCGGAGTACGCGTCGGCGGGAAAGAAGTAGCCGAGGGCCCCGG
>JBBQII010000248.1:0-6240 GCA_038324795.1 Gemmatales bacterium | reverse complement strand
ACGTACGGGCAGCCGAAGTTGACCGAGGTGTTCCCGGCCGCCGGATTCACACGCGACGAAACGCTGGCCGCCGTGGCCAGCCTGGAACGCTACTCACGCCACCCGCTCGCCGCCGCGATGGTCGCTGCCGCCGCCGAAGCGAAACTTTCCCTGCAGGAAGCCGGCGAGGTCAGCGAACGACCGGGCGAGGGGCTGCGCGGCATCATCGGCGGGCGGACCATTCAAGTCACCAGCCGGAAGAAGTTGGCTGCCCAATCCCCGGCGATGGTTGAACTGCTACCCGCGATCGCGGGCGGACTCGAGTGCGTCGTCCTCATCGACGGACAATACGCTGCGACATTTCGGTTTCGGGACGAACCGCGGGCGGAAGGCAAATCGTTCGTCCGTCATCTGAAGCCGCAACACGGTTTCGAACGCGTGCTGCTCGTCTCCGGCGACCGCGAAACCGAGGTGCGATACCTCGCTGAACAGGTTGGCATCACCGAAGTGTTCGCAAGCCAAAGCCCCGAACAGAAACTGGCCCTGGTTCGCAGCGAAACCAGTCGTACCAACACCATCTTCATGGGCGACGGCATCAACGACGCCCCGGCCCTGACGGCCGCGACTGTAGGGATCGCCTTCGGTCAGGGGAGCGACGTGACCGCCGAAGCGGCGGGCGTGGTCATCCTGGACAGTTCACTGGAACGGGTCGATGAACTCATGCACATCGGCCGGCGGATGCGGTCCATCGCCTTGCAAAGTGCCGTCGGCGGCATGGCCCTGAGCGTGATCGGCATGTTCGTCGCCGCCGCCGGCTACCTGCCACCCGTTGCCGGTGCGATCTCCCAGGAAATCATTGACGTCCTGGCGGTCCTGAACGCGCTGCGGGCGTCCATAACACCACGAACGCTGACGGACTACCAGGACCATACCCACGATGGGAAGTGACCCGACCACCGCGGCGTCGCTAGAATCCCGTTTCAACAGATCCCTTTCTGCTCTTCTTTTCTTCTCCGTGGTCAGAAGTCGCCCGGAATGACTTCGCCGCCAGCCCGTGTGGCCAAGGCACGGAACGTGTCGAGGTTGACCCCGCTCGTGATCAGCCGACAGGAGCCGTCCATGTTGAGGAATTGGCAGCCGGCCGAGTGCGGGCCATAGAAACCGCCGGGGCTGCCGTTCGTGGCGCTGTTGGGGGGCGCGGAGTTAATGTGGACGAGGGTCGCCGTGATCGCCGGCCGCATGCTGAAGCTCGGTTGCGCGGGATTGTGCCGGGGCGCTCCGGGGGCGAAGACCGTCTCCTGCTGCCAGACGGAGCCGGCCCAGCCATTGGGGGAGAACCGACTCATGCGTTCGCCGATGCCGACGGTGCTGGAAGTGCCGTCCGTGATGTCGGCGATGCTGACCCGGCTGTTGCGATGGAAGATGCCGTTGAACGGTTGCTGCTCGTAGCCCAACGACCCGATGTTGCCCGCGTAGCTGCACACGGCGACCCGCGTCAGTAATGTCGGCACGTTGGTCGCGGGTGGATAGGCGAACGTGTTGGGCGCCGTCCAGATGGTATCGCCGGAATCGGTGATGTCGATGAGCCTTGCCGTGGTATCGGCGGGGGCGATGAAGACCGCGACTGATGTTTCGCGGGCCGCCTGGTTCAGCGGATCGGTGATGGGCAGGTCGAAGCGTATGCTGCGATGGAGATTGTCTTGCTCCAAGTAAGGCAGCAGGTGGGCGAAGAAACTCCAGCCAGGGCTGTAGTCGCTGGCTACCAGCGAGGTTGTCGGTGTGGTGTTGGCGGTGAAACCAGGCGGGAAGACGTTCTGGGAGTCGTGGTAGCCGTGCAGGGCCAACCCCATTTGCTTGAGGTTGCTCAGGCTCCTGGCCCGCGCTGCCGCATCGCGAACTTTCTGCACGGCGGGCAGCAACAGTCCGATCAGGACCGCGATGATTGCGATGACAACCAGCAATTCGATCAGGGTAAACGCAGCGCGGCGCATAGCCATGCTCCAGAGGGTTTGGAGGGTGGAAATGAGCTGCATTGCGACGGATGGTGAGCGACCGGTTTTTGGCGAGCCCCGGGTGGTCAACCCCGGGGTGTCGAAGGACGCTGGTCGCGATCCCGAGCGTTGGCTGAGCAGGCTCCCGACCTGAGTCTGTGTCTTCTGGCACAGTAGCTCTTCAGGCTGGATTCTTGATGAGACGAAATCTCAACAAGTAATTTTAGTTTATTCCCTGATATGCCGCTGTCAAGCACAGGACGAAAAATCGTCCTGAATTGCAGCTATTTCCAGAAGTCGCCATCCTTGGGATTAAAGGTGAGAGAGCATTCCGGTAGCCGGAGCGGTCTCAGGGGAAGAGTCGGGCAAAAACCGATCTGCAAGATTACCGCAATATTCGGCTTCAGCCCAACATGGAACCAACGCCCGGTCGGGGGGGCTCCCGGCTACTTTGCGGTTACTGCCAACTTGTGCGGTTCCGCGCTCTCGGAACTGGCTGCCCAGTCATCGTTGACTTCAATGCCGCATTCGGCCACTTTCTTTTTCAATCCTTCGAGAGCCTGGCGTTCCTGCACGAGACGAGCTCGGGCGGCCGTGACGATGGCGGCCTCTCGCTTTTCGAGCTCGGCTTTCTGAACGCGAACCTCCGCCAGCTCGGCCAACAGCTCGGTCACGCCTTTGGCGGACTTGGATTGCGCGTCGCTGCCCGAGAGACGGCTGGTCGCGGGCGCGGTGAGGCGTGACAACATGAGATGACCCTTTCGTAGCTGGAATAATCGCGCGGGATCTCCGCACGCTCTTCGCCAAACGTAGGTCACGCTCTCGATCGAGTCAAATCGCAACGCCGCTTCGTAGAGCGCATCCTCACAATGACGCAGACACTCAAGCTGCAGAAGCGCCCGGTCCTCGACTTTCCGTATCAAGCCGTCAAAGCCCACCGGGCCGGCAATACGGGACCGACGTTAATCGCGGAGGGGTGAACGGTTACGCAAAATCACAGTCGCGGTGGATGGCGGGATTTACCTGAAACATGAAGACGACAAGCCATCCAAAGGCGGGGACAAATTCTCAATCGGCGGCGACCTGTCCCGACTTCAAATCGCGGATGTCTCCGTGATCACACTTGATGACAAAGTAGAACCGAAGAAGTGATGAGGGGGGATGTAATCGTCCGCGCCCCGGTCGAGCATCGGAACCGGGAAGAAAAGGCAACATTCAACATCGTTACAGATTCCCCTTGGTCGCCCGCACGGGTTCAGACCTGCTTGCAGGTTCTGCTTCTCGCGGCTGTGACCGATACCCACACCGGGCAGGAAGCACGGCATGCGGGAATCGTCGCAGCAGTGCGACTAGCCGGCAGGCGAAATGTTGAATATCGCCTACTCTCCCTGCGAAAATCGCGAGTGTGATGCTGACGGGCCGGCGCGCTTCCACGCCGGCCCGCGTTACTTGATTCGTGTTATCTCACCACCCGCAGGTCGGGGGTGTCGGTTCGCAGCGGGGGAATCCTCGGGCCGTCGCCGTACTGGCCGGCGCGGGTCTGTCGGCCGATCGACTCGTAGTACGCCTTCACCTCCGCCTCGGTGACGAAGTGTCGGACGGTACCGTCCGGCTCGAAGGCCGTGGCCCCCTTGCGGAAACCCTTGTAGGCGTCCTGCGGGCCGTGCAGCACGCGGGGGAACGGGAGTTGGTCGTTGACCGCCTTCGCCGCCTTTTTAACAATCGGGTTGGTGATGTCGCTGACGAGTTCGCCATTACTGGCGACCAGGTTAACGTTCTGCCCGGGGTTCTTCGGGTTGATGACCCCCATCAGGTCGTAGTCGCCGACGATCGGCTTCTTCATCACGGGGTCGATCACCTGTCCCTTCTCCACCTTCCAGAAGGACGACTTCAGGTTGATGATTTCGGGCACCTCCTTGTTCCCGAGTTTGACGAACCGGGTGGCCGTCTTGCCGTCACCGTTGACGACGTAATACCCGAGCTTCTGGGCCTTCGACACCTCCAGGGCCGAGTTGGCCATGACGATGCCCGACTCCGGGCTGGTGTTGATGAACTCCAGGTTCTTCGGCTTGCCGGGGCAGCCCTTCTCGATCAGCGGGATCGACTTCGGGTTCGTGTGCCGGACGACGATGGTCAGGTTCTCCTTCTGAGCCGCCCGGATGAACACGTCGTGGTGCTCCCGGGTAATACCGGCGACTTCCTTCCAGGTAGCCTTGGCGGCGTTCGCCGCGGACCTCGCCGCTTTCCTTGCCGCTCGCCGGGCGACCACCTGTTGCACGGTCCGCCCGAGCACATCTTTCGTCCGCGAGATCACCATCGAGACGAACTTCCGGCGGGAAATCGTCTTCACCAGCCCCGTGAGGAGCGCCTTGCCGATGCCGAGCACCCCGGTTGCCAGCATGATCAGGTCGGCGGCATCCAGGATCAATTCGATCGGCCCTGTGGTGGTGATAATGCCGGGCATGGAGTCGGTGATGTCGCCCGACTGGACGTCGCCGAAGATGTCGGTGACGACGGTGTAGATCGGGTTCGGCTGGAGATAGTTGAACACTTCCCACCCGTCGGGCACGGTTTTGCTTACCAGCACCACCTCCTCCGCCGCGACGTACTCCGCGATCGAGCCATAATCGAAACTCGAGATGGGCGAATCCTTGACCTTAATCAGCCGGGTGCCCCGAACCGTGCCGACGTGTCCGACAACCGTGCAGGTGTGATCAACGAGCGGAACGAGCCGGTCCGGTCCGTCTTTCACCAGTGCGCTGTACTCCTTCTCCCACGGGGTCGCCACCTCGGAAAACGTCTGGTCGAGCTTGTCCACGATGAACGTGGGCTCGATGCTGTTGCCGACGATCATGAACGCCGGGCGCCGCTTCTGAGTGCGGTAGTGCACCCTGCGCGGAGGGGTGGTCATGTCGGCCGTCCGGAACGGTCCGTCCGGGCCGAACGATTGACCACCGCTCTGCGGCTGGGTGTGGATGAACTCCGGCGACCCGACCATGCCAGACCTGCTCGTCGGATTATCGTTGCGGTGACAGCCGAAATGGCAGGTCGCCGGCTCGATCGGCCCGTCACGCAGAAAGGTTCGTTGATAGGTTGCGTCGATGAACATGATTCGGTTCCTTCACACTGGGATGTTGAAGAGAGTATTGTATGAACGGAAGCGACCGGCAACTCCGGGACGCCGGTCGCTTCGAGCGTCGCAGGTCACTGAATGTCGATGTGGTCGCCGATCACGGCGTCGTCCCCGCGGGTGCCAGCCGCGATAACTTCACGTCGCCGCCCTGCGTGTCGGCGTACACGAGGCTGCGGAGCTTGTCTTCAAACGACATGTCTGAATCGGCCATGGTTCGCTCCTTGCGGCGTCGCTCCGGTCGGCGCCGGCAGGGGGAGAGAGTAATCAACAAGCAGTAATGCCGAAACGTACGAGCGTGCGGACAAAAAACTCCGTCCCCCCACGGTCGCGTTCCGGATGGTACCGTTCGAGTGTAAGGTGGATGGAGTAATACAAAAGGATCACGAAAACACGAAAGCACGAAAGGTAAACGGGCAAACAATGGATAGTCGTGATGGAGTATCCGTTTGTCTTTTTCGTGTTCTCGTGTTTTCGTGATCCATATCTTCGAGTAGACCATCATGGGCCATGAATTCGAGGCGTTGTCAGGTCGGATCATCGAAGCAGTACGGCATCACGTTCCACCAGGTGCAATTCGAGTGTAAGGTGGATGGAGTAATACATAAAGGATCACGAAAACACGAAAGCACGAAAAGGAAACGGGCAAACAATGAATTGTCGTAATGGACTGTCCGCTTGTCTTTCTCGTGTTTTCGTGCTTTCGTGATCCATATCTTCGAGTAGGCCATCATGGGCAATGAATTCAAGGCGTTGTCAGGTCGGATCATCGAAACAGTACGGCATCACGTTCCACCAGGTGCAATTCGAGTGTGAGGTGGATGGAGTAATACAAAAGGATCACGAAAACACGAAAGCACGAAAAGGAAACGGGCAAACAATGAATTGTCGCGATGGACTATCCGTTTGTCTTTTTCGTGTTCTCGTGTTTTCGTGATCCATATCTTCGAGGAGACCATCTTGGGCCATGAATTCGAGGCTTCGTCAGGTCGGATCATCGAAACAGTACGGCATCGCGTTCCGGCTGTTACCATTCGAGTGTAAGGTGGATGGAGTAATACATAAAGGATCACGAAAACACGAAAGCACGAAAGGGAAGCGGGCAAACAATGAATTGTCGTGATGGACTATCCGTTTGTC
>JBBQII010000247.1:0-6253 GCA_038324795.1 Gemmatales bacterium | reverse complement strand
GAGCGCAAAACTCTGCCAGTGCATTTGAGTGGTGCCACAGATCGCCCAGCGGAAGCCGTCGATCACGCCGACGATAGGATTGATCGCCACGATGATGCGGCCCACGTCACCAAATTTCTCCTGCACCTCGGTGGTGGTATAGAATACTGGCGAAACAAACTGCCCGAACTGCACCACGAACGGGATCACGTAGCGGAAGTCGCGATACTTCACCGTCAGCGCGGAGAGCAGCAAGCCCAACCCCAGGGCCGCGGCCAACGCCAGCACGAAGAACACCGGCAGCAGCAGCACCTGCACGGGCGGCAGAAACCCGTACCAGACGAACATGCCGACCATCAGGATGCCCGAGATCAACAGATCAACCGAGGCGACCATCACCGCCGACGCGGGAACGATCAGTCGCGGAAAGTAGACTTTGGTGATCAGGTTGGCGTTGGTCAACAGGCTGTTGCTGCCTTCGCCCATGACCGCCGCGAAGAACTGCCACGGCAGCATCGCCGCCATGACCAGCAGCGGGTACGGCACCCCGGCCGGCGAATCGAGCTTCGCCAGCCGGCTGAAGACCAGCGTGAAGATGATCATCACCAGCAGCGGCCGGATAAGGGCCCAGCCGATGCCGATGGTCATCTGCTTGTAGCGGACCTTGACATCGCGCCAGGCGAGGAAGAAGAACAGTTCGCGGAACCGCCAGACCTCGGCCCAGTAACCGGTCCACGACCCGCCGGCACGGATGACCGTCTCGGTCAGCGCTCGATCAACGGGTGGTGAAGATGGTGAAACGACCAGATCGGCCAAGAATAACGCTCCGCGAGCCTCACGTCGGAACGTCGCAGTTTCCCTGATCGGGAACCGACTCCGCGCAAGTGGACATCGATAGAAAAGGGCGTGCTGAACATCTTGCGAAATTCAGCCGCCCTAAGCAAGCGATGCAACGGCAACTCACGGGTTTTTCATCAACTTTACTGCTGATTATTCCCTTGGAGATAGGGCTGGAACGTCTTGTCGAGCGACTCACTCTTGTTGGCCCCCGGCGGCAGCATGGCCTCGCGGGCCTTCGTCCGACGATCGGCAAACTCCATATAGACGGGAGCAGCCAGAATCACGGCCGCGGGAATCCACATGCACAACAGCGTGGGGAACAGCATCCAGAAGCTGGCCCGGTTCGCCTGCGCATCGGCCCGCTGCCGCAGCGTGACGCGGTAGCTCGACGAGAATTCGAGCAGACTCTGGGAGATGTCGGCCCCCTGACGCTCGGATTGGGTCAGGATCACGGAGAGGTTATAGACTTCCTGCACGCCGC
Organism: Gemmatales bacterium; assembly: GCA_038324795.1. GTDB lineage: Bacteria > Planctomycetota > Planctomycetia > Gemmatales > Gemmataceae > JAIOQJ01. The sequence goes on along the minus strand of JBBQII010000247.1, from coordinate 4,953 downwards.
AACGCTCCGCCCAGACACGCAACGCGTGGCCCAGCGTATTCAGTTCCGCCTGCCGGTAGGCGATCTGCATTTCTTCGGACAGCACGGGGTACGCCCGGCGGATCTCAAACGCCACGCGCTGGAACGAATTCATGATGTTCTGCCCGGCAACGAGGCCCAGCACGATCATGTCCAGGGCATTGGGCAGGCCGCGTTCGATTTCGGTCCGGCGGCTGCGGGCTCGCATGCTGATGTACACACGCGGAATCGAGTAACCGAGGCCGGCCATCAGCAGGCCGCCGATGGCGACCGACGGCATCTGCGGCGGTTCGACGAACAACGCGATGGCAGCGGCAAAGACCAGCGGCATCAGGACCAGCAGCGCCCGGACCGTTTTATACTCAGCCAACGCCGTCGGACGGTAAAAGCCGGCTTGTCGCAGTTCGGGCTCGATCTGCTCACGATCGCGGTTGGAACCGTACTGGGGGATTTCGCCCGAGCCGGTGATGATGCTGGTACCCACTGACACAGGAGCGCGCCCGCCGGCGCGCGAGATCGCACCGAGGATGCCCGAGGGGGAACTGTCCATGGTGCGCGTGGCACCGGCGGAGCCGCGGTAGACCGCCGACATCGAGCCGCCTTCGGCAGCGGTCGGGGTGAACAGAACTTCGTGCACGGAAGCATTGCCCGCTCGCCGACGGGCAGGGCCGCGCAGTTCGCGCGCGATGAACATGCCAATCGAGATGACCAGCGCGAACCCCACAACGATGATCATGAAGAACATGACCTCATTGCGCATGAATTCGGGCAGCATGTTCATCAGGGAGTCCATGAAGCACACACCGGGAGACTTACGCCCCCCGCTCACCTAATAGAAGTCGACCTTCAGCATCCGATAAAGCCAGAAAGCGCCGATCAATTCCAGCACCAGGCACCCGGCCAGAATGTAGTAGCCGGTATTATTGCGGAAGAACGTCTGCAAGTGTTCCGGGTCGAGAATCACGTAGGCCAACAGCAGCAGCGGCGCGGCCAGACCGATGAAGATCGCGGTCACACGTGCCTGGGCAGTGGCGGCGAAGAAGTAGCCGCGGAACTGGTTGTGGTCGCGCGCGTTGGCCGCCAGCCGGTCGAGCAGCAGCGGCAAGTTGCCGCCGGTGCGCGTGTAAACGGCAATGGTCGAGACGAACGCATCGAAATCAACCAGTTGCAGACGGAAGGCCATGCGCTGCAGAGCCGCGGGGATCGACAGGCCGAGCTTGATCTGCTGAGCGGCCCGCTTGAACTCGCCGGCCAATGGCTGAATCCCCTGTTGGGCGGCCAAGTCGATCGCCTGTTCAAGGCTCATGCCGGTGCGGACCGAGCGGGCGATCAGGAACAGGGAATCGGGGATCTGGTTCTGCAGCCGGCGACGGTAGCCGAGTTGTTTGAACATGTAGTAGGCAAAGATCAACAGCATGCCGGCAAAGAAGCCGACCGCGGACATCCAGATCTGACCGCGCCAGAAATACAGGCCGACAGCGAGAGCGACGCCGGTGAGCATCATCACGCCAAGGGCCTGGTCGGGGGACATCTTCAAGTCGGCCCGGTGGACTACCTCGGCGAAAGAGGCATCGATCTTCCATTTTTCCTTGGGTCCAAGGTCGACATCACCGGGGCTGACGGAGCGCAGAAAGCGTTCGGTCGACTCGGTTTCATCGCCGACGAGGTCCGCTTTGGCCTTGCGGCCGCCCGGCGTGATCTGCGTAAGGAGATACACCACAAGCAGGAACGCCGCGGCAGCTAAGAACAGAAATCCGTACTCTGGCGACAGCATAGTTACTCCCGCGGCGTGAGCGTTCTCGCCGCGAACAGGTTCTCATCCAACTCAACGCCGGCAGCACGAAGGCGATCGAGGCACTGGGGCACAATCCCGGTGGCATAGAATTCGCCATAGGCCTCGCCGGCGCGGACCCCCTTCTGGCGGAAGCCGAAGATATCATGCACGTTGTACGGGGCAGGATCCAGGCCGCATATCTCGGAGATCTTCACCACACGCCGGCCGCCGCCCTTCATGCGAGCCAACTGTACCACCAGCGTAATCGCCGACGAAATGTAATAGCGGATAACCGGGATCGGCAGTTCGAACCCGGCCATCATCACCATCATCTCCAGCCGCGTCAGCGCGTCGCGCGTGTCGTTGGCATGGATCGTCGTCATGGATCCTTCATGGCCCGTATTCATGGCCTGCAGCATATCGAGCGCTTCGCTGCCGCGAACTTCGCCCACGATGATCCGGTCGGGCCGCATGCGCAGGGCATTGCGGACCAGGTCGCGCTGCTTGACTTCGCCGGCTCCTTCGGCGTTGGCCATCTTCGTTTCAAGTTGAATCACATGCGACTGCTGCAATTTCAACTCGGCCGAATCCTCGATTGTCACCAGCCGCTCGTCCGCCGGAATGAACCGCGACAGAGCGTTGAGCAGCGTCGTCTTTCCCGAACCGGTACCGCCCGAGATCAGAATGCTGATGCGTGAGGCAACTGCCGCCTGCAGCAATTCGAGCATCTCCGACGTCATTGTCGAGTTGGTCAGCAGATCATTCGTCTTCAGGTGCACGCCGAACCGGCGGATCGACAGCACCGGCCCCAGCAGCGACACCGGCGGGATGATCGCGTTGACGCGCGATCCATCCGGCAGTCGGGCATCGACCATCGGAGACATTTCATCAGCGCGCCGGCCGATCCGTGCCGCGATGCGTTGGATGATCATCATCACATGCAGATCGTCCGCGAAGATGATGTCGGTCAGTTCGAGCTTGCCCCGGCGTTCGACATACACCGTCCGCGGACCGTTCACCAGAATATCGCTGATGGTCGGATCACGCATCAGCGGTTCGAGCGGCCCCAAGCCGAAAACTTCGTCGAGAAGTTCTTCGACCATGCGGGCGCGTTCGGTGTCGCTCAGCGCGTCCTTGGGGGCGTTGCGGGCCATCTGGTCGGCAAGGTTCCGCACTTCATAGCGCAGACGGTCAGGCTTCCAGGAATTCAGCCGGGACAAATCGAGTGTCTCGACAAGGCGGGTATGGATCTCCGCCTTGATCATCTGGAATCGGACCGCCGCATCGGAAGCCGGGGGCATGCAAGTAGTTCCCGCGCCAGTTGGGCGCCTTCGTCCATCAGGGGACCAGGCGTAATTTCGCTATGGTCAGGTTCGGCACGCCGACATGGCCGCGGAATGCCGTGTTGGTGACTGCGTTCGGATCGCTGACCAGCGTCGGCTGCAGCGTCAGTTTGATCGAGTCGATGTCGCCCATCCCGTCGGTCGTCGTCGCCACGGCAATCACTCGTGCGGCGATGAACGAGATGATGATCGGCTGGCCCATGCCGTCGACACCTTCGTACAGCGGGAAAATCCGAGGCGTGTACGGTGACATCGCCAGCGTCCCCAAGGCAGCTTCGAGTGTGCCACCGTCGCCTACGCTGAAAAACTCCTGTCCGGGAACGGCCATCTTCAACTTGGCGGGCAATCCGCCGGCATCCTGCAGGATGAACGCCCCATTGAAGGGGGCACCGGTCAACTGCGCCGCGTATGTGCCGTTAACGATCTGCTGGGCGATATTCGGGGCGGTAGTGTAACCGACGTTCAGACTCACCGCCGTGGTCGGAACAACCATCGTGGCTGTCGTCAGATTTACTTCGATTTCGGGAAGGTTGTCGCCGCCCATGCTGAAGGTGTTCGTGTTGCCGTTGAACGCATAGTCGTCCGCGGTGGCCGCCGCGACAGTCGCATAATCAAGTGCGACAGGGACAAGCCGCATCGGCCGATCGGCGAACAGCGGTCGGAAGCCCTGCAAATCGCCGTCGAGCATCGCCGTAGCCACTGTCGACGCATCGACTGTTCCCTTGCCGACAATCGGCATGCGCGGGATCGGTACCGCGTTGTTCAAATCATGGCTGCGCCGCATGTAGACCTTCAGCGCGTTGATCGTGTGCAGGTTGGTGCTGGGAACCCCCATGCCGTCGAGGATTGGGACGGGCGAAAACGGGGTCGCCAACGTGCGGTCATAGCTGCCGTACTGAATGTCGCCGGAGGTCGGCGTGGTCGTGTTCCATTCAGGAACGGAGAAGTTGAGAAACACCGGATTCTGTTCAGCGTACTTAAGGACTTCCAGTCGGCCACTTTGCAGAAGTGTGTACAGCGCGTAATTGTTCATGCCGGACTGTAACCGGCCTCGTAGAAGCTCATCCCCTGCCAGGATGTGCACGCCGGCGAGAGCGGATGCGTCCGCTTCGGCCTGCATGCGGGTGTGGATATCGCGGTACTGACGGCTGGAAAGGCCAACGACAAACGCAAGCAGCACGACAGGCAAAGCGATCAGCGCGGCCAAGCCGATGCCGCCGCGCCGCCGTTCACGTTGTGTCGTACATCGAGCCATCGTTGCCGTTGTTAAAGAGAAATTTAGGTTTCAAAGCAGCTGAAGAACGGCCGAACGATCGACCGCCCTTCGGTTTGTTGTTGCTCAGCGGGGCGAAGAGAACGAGGCACCGATCGCCGGAGCCCCCATCGACATCGCTGCCCCGTTTGCTTGCTTGTTCTTGTTCTGATCGCAGGTCGGGCAATAGTTCGGGTCGTTCGGGTTGTTCGACCCGACCGGATTGTTGAACGACTGGCCACCACCCTGCGGACCGCCGTACGGGACCACTTGCGGTGTGGTATCACCAGCGCTCGACCGGGGATCGTTGCTGAAGATGTACGTCTCAGTCGGCGTCACGCCGCGAACGCGCACGACCTTCGTCGGCGGGATCTTGGACGGCGGCGGCGCAATTCGGAAAATTCGAACCAGGTCTTCGTCGCCGATGGCGTAGATGCCCTGATTCATCTGTTCGACACGCTGATCCTCATCGCGGTATTCGGGGCTGGTCATGTCCGAAAAGCCCTTCGACATCGTTGCCATCTCGTTCTTGACCGGCAGCGGGTTAAGAATGTCCGCGTTCGGCA
>JBBQII010000246.1:0-6255 GCA_038324795.1 Gemmatales bacterium | reverse complement strand
TCCGTCGCTTGCGCTTCCGGCTACCCCACCCCTCAGCGCAGCACCTTGCTGAATCGCTCGCGGAACTGTTCCACTGGCAGCGTGGTCAGGCCGGCCAGGGCCTTTAGCTTGTCCGGATTCGAGAAATCGTCGGCGTCCAGGCGGATCATGTATCGCATCGCGCACTGGAACGATTCGCTGTCGGTGTTCACCTTGCGCGGCCTCATTCGCTGGGTTTCCTTGATAATCATCGTTTCGAAGTCGAGCGGGATCATGCGCCCGTCGACGAAGCTGATGATCGCACCGAACTTGGCCGACAGTTCACTGGCAAGGAACTTCAGCGCCCCGAAGCCCAAGTCACGCGTGTATTCCATGTCGAACGGGATCGGGTCGGCGGAACGCAGTTCGTAGCCGAGGTCCTTGTCGATGAAGTCCATCTTCAGGCCGATTTCCTTCAACCGCTTCCGCAGCGTCTCCTTGACCATCCGGCCGAACTCGAGTTCGCCTAACCGCAGGTGGCCGTGCGGGTCGCGTTCGAGATTGCCGAACAGCTTCAGCTTGTCCTCACCGCCCAGGGCGCTGATCAGGCCCTCCTCGCCGATCGATTCAATCAGTCCCTCGGCCAGAACGGCCACCCCGTAGTCGCGCTTGTCGATCTTCCGCTTGAGAATCGAGCCGATGATCAGATCGCAGACTCCTTCGAGCGTGACTGGTGTCGTGCCGAATTCTTCGGGAATGACGGTGATCGTCGAGGCCGACGCCTTGCCGATGCCCAGGGCCAGGTGCCCGGCCGCACGGCCCATGCTGATGATGATGTACCAGCGTCCGGTCGTCTTGGCGTCCGCGTGCAGGGCGCGGGTGGTCATGGTGCCGTAGTGCCGGGCCGACTCGAAGCCGAAGGTCGGCGTGCCTTCAGGCAGCGGCAGATCGTTGTCGATCGTCTTCGGAACGTGGCAAACCCGCAGGAAATCCTGTTTCCCCGAGATGGCCCCGGCACGTCGGGCGACCTGGCTGCCGGAGTACGCGGTGTCGTCGCCGCCGATGGTGACCAGCGCAGTGATGCCCATCTCGGCGAAGACTTTGAGGACATTGTTCATGTCCTCTTCCTTCTTGGCCGGGTTGGTGCGTGAAGTGCCCAGGATCGACCCGCCGCGCATGTAATACGGGGCGACATCATCGACGGTCAGCCGGCGGTTGTGCTTCGTGCTGCCTTCGACGAGATGGCGGAAGCCGTTCTGGAAGCCGATCACTTCCATGCCGTGCTTGGTGGTCGCATCGATCGTCACGGACGCAATCACGCCGTTGATGCCGGGGGCCGGGCCGCCGCCGACCACGATCGCGAGCTTGCCGCCGCGCAGCGGACTGTTGGCATCAGGCAACGAAACATCGGGCGAAGAAAAAGCAGCACTCATAGCGCCTCATCGGGGCGGGGGAAAGGGAGAAGAGAAACAACTCTCAGGTGACCCCGATGTTTTACGCTTGAGCACAGATGATTCAAGCGAATGTAAGCCCCGAACTGAGGCTTCCGAAGGTCGGGGCTCGCGACAACATCACAACAGCGCCGGTTCCTTCGGATCAACGAGGATGACGCCCCTGAATGTGCGCAACACTTCGAGAATCTGGAAGTGGTCGTCGAAATGTTTCATGAACGGGTCGGGGTTATCGCTCCAGACTTCGAGCCGGCGGTCGCACACTCGCAACGGCGAGTCGGCATCGAGCCCCGCCAGGCGGCCGGCGATATTCTCCGACTCCTGCAGAACTTCCGGCCCGCTTTGGGCGGCCAGGTAGTATTCCCAGTCGCCGCTGGTGATGGTGATCTGCTTGGCAGCGGTCGCGACCGACCAATCGGGGAAGCGGGCCTTCAGCTTGGCGTCAACCGCGGCCAGCGTCAGATCACTGCCGGCCTGCACCAGCGCGAATGCATGATACATGGGACTCTCTTTGGCGAGCGGGGGCGTCAGCCCCTCTGCTGTGTCACGCACGCACGATCTTGTCCCGGCCGTCGCGGACGTTCCGCGTGGCATTGCGAGTGTCGATGACGAGTCGTGCCTGCCGGACGATGGCCGCATAATCGTACGCTGTGTGATCGGTCGCGATCAAGACGCAATCCTGCGCCGCGAGAAATTCCGGGGTCAGTTCCTGGCTGTTCATTTTCAGGTGCGGGTAGTGCCGCATCCGGGGCAGGGCCGATATGTGCGGGTCGTTGTAGCTGACGTTCGCCCCCTTCTTCAGCAGCAGGTCCATCAGTTCGAAGCCCGGGCTTTCGCGCGGGTCGTCCACGTCCTTCTTGTACGCCATGCCGAGGATCGCCACGCGGCTGCCCTTCACCGGGCGCGAGCGATCGTTCAACGCGTCGGCCACTTTGCTGACCACGTAGGTTGGCATTGATGTGTTCACTTCGCCAGCCAGTTCAATGAAGCGCGTGCTCATGCCGTATTGCCGGGCCACCCATGTCAGGTAGAACGGGTCGATCGGGATGCAGTGCCCGCCGAGGCCGGGGCCCGGGTAGAACGCCTGATAGCCGAACGGCTTGGTCTTGGCTGCGTCGATCACTTCCCAGACGTCGATCCCCATGCGGTCGTAAAGAACTTTCAACTCGTTGACCAGCGCGATGTTGATCGCCCGGTAGGTGTTTTCAAGGATCTTGGTCGCTTCTGCCACTTCAGGCGTCGACACGCGGACGACGGTGACGACGACCGCCCCATACAGGTCAGCCGCCAGGTCGGTGCTTGCCTTGTCCAACCCGCCGACCACTTTGGGAATGTTCGAGACGCTGTGCGTTGCATTGCCCGGATCTTCTCGCTCGGGGCTGAACGCCAGGAAGAAGTCCGACCCGGCCATCAGGCTGCTGGCTTCGAGGATCGGCAGCACGACGTTGCGCGTGGTGCTCGGGTAGGTGGTGCTTTCCAGCACAACCAGTTGCCCCGGTCGCAGTTGCGTCGAGATCGCCTGCGCGGAGTTGATGACGTACCCCAGGTCCGGCTCGCGCGCGTCGGTCAGCGGCGTCGGCACGCAGATCAGGATCGCGTCAGGTTCATCCAGGCGATCGAAGCGATCGGTCGCTTCAAAGCCCTTCTCTCGCATCTGCTGGATGTCGGAACCGGGAATCTGCCGGATGTAGCTTTGGCCCGCCATCAGCTTGTCGATCTTGGCTTTGTCGACATCGAAGCCGAGCACGCGAAAGCCGTTCTGGGAGAACGCGCGGGCGAGCGGCAGCCCGACGTAGCCCAAGCCGATAATGCCGACAACGGCGGTGCGGTTCTTGATGCGGTCGTGGAGCGCAGCGAAGGAGGCCATCCGGTTCATCCTTGAACGGGGGAAGCGTGTTGCATCATGCGATTGCGGTATCATCGCAAGTTGCCGATGCAGTTGTCAACTGCGAGTTTTTTCACAACACGCAACACGTAGTGTTTAGCATGCATCCCAACGGGATGCACGGATTGCCTCAACGTAAAACCGTCACGTTACTGGCCGATCCCTTCCGACCTGCGATGTTCCGGGCATGCACCCGCAGTTCATTGTTCCCCTGATGCAGCTTCCAGATGAAGCCCGTTTTCACCGCCGTATCGGGGCCGGCATCGATCGATGCCATGAACGATTCAATTCCCGGCATGTTCGTTTCGAGATGCACGCGCAGTTCGTCCTTCATCTCGGTGGCTTCCAGCCGGATGTGTACCTGATTGACTGTCCAGTCCCAGTTCTTCGGGTCGGTGACGCGCTGGCTATAGATCATGCTCGCCTCCGCCTGCGCATCGGACCAGACATGATGCCCGGTCCAGAACCAGCCGCGCATGCCCTGATGCAAGGGCAGCGGGGCTTTCTCGGCAAGGAAGTTGCTGCGCGGGATCAGGCGCAGCTCTTGAAATGCCGGCCAGTCTGACAGCGACGACCACTTGTATTTTTCGGGGGCCAGTTCGATGATCTCGGTCGCGGGGCCGTCTTTCTTCGTGATGAAGTCCCGCTGCCGGTCGCGCAACTCGCGCAGCGACAGCGGCTCGCGCAACTTGGCATCGACCGCGTACCACGCGCAATTGCCATCGACGTATACCCACTTGGCATGCTCGTTCGACCAGATTTCAACCACTTCGTGCCCGCTGCCCTTGCTCGCGGGGCCATGATCGCCGACACTGATCGACACCGCCCGACCCGGTATGCCGAAGCTCTCGCATGCCTGCAGAAACACCAGGTTGTAATGCTGGCAGAAGCCGCCGATCGGCGTGCCGTCCGCGTGCGGTCTCATGATCTCAAGCGCATCCCACGCGGGATAGATGTCCTTCAGATGCCCCTTCTGCCAGCGCCCGCTCGACCAGATGGCCAGCTTTTCGATCTGCTGGAACTCGGTCTTCGCCCCCTTAACCACTTCATCGAGATTGAACTCCGAGCGAAGCTGTTTCAGCTTCGGATGGTCGTATGCCTCGAACGCGAACCGGATCGACGAAGCGACGATTGGAGCGTTGCGATACTCGGTGACCTTCAGCGCTGCCGACCAGTCGGCCCCGACCGGCTTCGGGGTCTTCAACGTCAGCGATGCGATGCGGCCACCGCGAAGCACAGTACAAAGCTGAAAGTACCGCCCGCGTTCATTGACCGTCTTCGTCACCGGCAACCAGCCTGACCATTTTTCGTCGATGATCGGCGTTGGCCCCGAGCGTCTTTCGAGTCGCACGCCGCCTTCGGCCGTCAGCGATGCTTCGACACTGTTCTTGGCGTCGCCTGCCGGTGCAACGGTCCGACCGGTGAGATTGAGCACGTCCATCACCGGCAGCGTCAGTCGGCCCTCGGCCGCGGGTTGTTCAAGCCGTAACCGGATGCAGTACTCGCCGGCAATATCGCCCTTCGGTCCCAACTTGTCGACTTCCCAGTTCTTGCCGCCATCAGTGCTGCGCGCGCTGCGACGAGGGTGCTTCGACCGATCGACAGAACCCGATGCGAAATCCTCGGCCCGTGCGATCCAGACCCGGCCGGTGCCGTGCAACACAATCTCGTTCGCCCCGGCCTTCAGCACATCAGGCGGAATCGCGTACGCCTGCCAGTACCCAGCCACTCTGACTGGGGCAGGCAATTCGACGGGCCTGCCGTTGATGATCGCTTTCAGTTGCCCGCCGACGCCGACCAGGAGCGTGGCCGACTTCGCTTGCGGCCGATCGATGAGCAGCGTTTTGCGAACCCAAACCTGATCGGTGATGCGTTCTTCGTTGGGCAGGTAGGAGTAACCCGCGGCGGGCCCGTCGTCTTCGATCAGCACGCCATCGGTCAGCTCGATCGATTTCCCGTCGGCGGACAGGCGGACGTTGTGCGTGGTGGAGCGGGCGAAGAGTTGTTGAGCATCGAGCGTCAGTTCGTCGGCATGGGCATTCGTTGTGATGAAAAGAAGCAGGAGAGAGATTTGCATGGTACTCCCGTTCGATCGTGGAGCACGCGTCACTCCTTCGCCTTGGTCGCACGTTCGAGCAACTCTTTCGGGATCCACTTATCGGCCTTGGCGCGGGTCCAGCTGTTGGCGTTGATCGCGGCACCGGCTCCGGCGAGGCCGTCCCAGGTGATCATCGTGTCGGGCAGCGCTGCCTTGAGCTTCTCGAAGTCGGCCGGCTCGATCAGGGCGTTGCCCAGTTCCAGCTTCTTGAGTGTGTCTTTGCGCTGGACCAGATGCTTCAGGCCGTTCTCCCAAGTCAGCCAGGTTTCATCCAGCTTCAGCTGGCGCAGCTTCGGGCAGGTGGCCAGCGATTCCAGTGACTTATCGGTCAGGGCGTTCGTCCACATCGGCCCCAGGCGGATGACTTCCAGCGTCGGGTGGTTGCGGAAGGCCGCGATTCCTTCGTCAGTGAAGCGTGCATGCCAGATGTGCATTTCCTTCAGGGTGGGCAGTTTCGCTGCGACGGCCATGCCGGCATCGTTCAGGCTGCCGCCGGCCAGCGTCACGCGCGTCAGCTTCTTCAGGTTCATCAGGTGCTTCAGGCCGGTGCCGTCGCTGTTGTCGGGCGCGACCTTCGGCCCGATGGCGAAGTTGTGCCACAGCGTCACGGCTTCCAGGTCCGGGAACGCGGCAAACAGCTTGTACTCGTCGTTGGCGAAGTCGCCGATATTGGCCGTCACGCCGGTGACGTGCCCTTCACCATTGATACGGATCGAGACGGTGCCCGCTTCCTTCGGGTGTGTCTTCAGTTTGTCGGCACTGATGACCGTCACTTTCTTTGGCTCGGACTTCGACGTCGGCTCGCTCTTGAACCGTGCGAGGATCGCCTTGACGGCATCACGCTCGCCGACATCGCGGACAGT
>JBBQII010000245.1:0-6259 GCA_038324795.1 Gemmatales bacterium | reverse complement strand
CGAGTGCCGTAGCCACCGCCTTTTCGTGGTGCTCGCGTCTCGCGTGCACGCTTTCTTGAACGTGCATGCGAGACGCATGCACCACGACTCCCCATCAACCTACGCCGCCCGGCGTTCTTCCTGCCGTTGCCGCAATGTCTGTCGGGTAAGATCCAACAACCCCAGCACGGCGGGCAGCAGGATCAGTGATGTCAGCATGCAGCAGGCGACGCCCAGGCTCAGGATCAGGCCCAAGTCGAACATCCCTTCATGGCGGGACACCATCAGCGACGCAAATCCGATGATGGTCGTCAGCGCGGCCACGAGAATGCCCCGCCCTGTTGCCCGCGTCATCAGGTAGAAGCGGCCGCGCTGCCGGGTGCGGAAGTCGTGCAGCACATGTACGCCGTTGTCGACACCGACGCCGACGATCAACGGCAGTGCCACCAGATTGGCCGGGTTCAGCGATGCCCCGACCAACCGCAGGATGCCCAGGGCCATCACCATGCCGACGGTCAGCGGCAGCAGTGCCAGCAACAGGTAGCGGCCGCTGCGGAAGTCGAAACTGAGAATCAGAACGATCGCCAGCAGCGCATAAATGCCGGCGTGGAAGTAGCCGGACTTCATCGAGTTCAGCCCTTCCAACGTGCCGAACGGCTTACCCGTCGCGGCCGGGTCGACCGTGCGTGCCTGCTCGACGAAATGGGAGAGCGCTGGTGGCTCCCAGAGATTGTCCTTCGCGTACGCCCGCACCAGCCACAGGCCCGACGGGCTGACAAAACGCTCGCGCAAGTTCGCCGGCACATCGTTGAGCGTGATCGCACCGGGGCCGGAGATGCTCTTCAACTGGTATAGCATCTCCCAAAGTTGCAACCGCATCCGTTGCTCGAACCACTGCAACTGCTGCACGGTCATCTGATCCGCCGCATCGAGAATCGCCAATAACGGCGCGCGCAGTGACTCCGCGTTCGGCGACATCGCCAGGGCCAGCCATTCATGGTTCAACGCATCGGCATCGACTGGCCCATTTCGCATCGCCGCTTCGCGCGGCGGCAGATGCCGCAACCGTTGGGCGATTCGCGCCACCAGCGGATGTTTCAGGTCCTGCTCCGGCGGGATCAGCGAGGCAATCTCCTCGACGCGGGCGACCTCCGGCAGGGCCTCGTACTGCTTGCGACGCAGGACTGCCTCTTCGGGCGATTTCGCGATGCTGATCGCATGCCAGCCGCTGCCCGGCGAGCGTTCGAGCAGCTTCAGTTCCCAGCGTACCGAATCGAGCTTCTGCGATTGCAGATGCAGCAGGTTCGGATCGTACCGCAGCGACAGCGCCAGGTAGCCGCCCAACACCAGCAGTACACCGCCGAACGCAGCCACGCCGCGCGGGTTCCGTGCCACCCACGGCAGCCACGGCTTGGGCCGCGGCGTGAAGGGCAACACACCGGGCGACGGCCTTCGCTGGGTCAGCACCAGCAGGGCCGGCATCAGGATGAAGCAGGCCAGCGCGCACAGCAGCACACCGCTGCCGGCGATGAAGCCCAGTTCCGCCACCGCCTGGAAGTCGGCCAGCATGATCGCGAAGAACGCCAGCGATGTCGTCAACGCCGCGGTGACGATGCTCGGCCCAGCGTGATTGGCCGTACGCCGCAGCGATTCGTGCAGGCCGCACCCGGCCTGACGTTCCTCGTCGAAGCGCGCGATCCAGAGGACGCCATAGTCGCCCATGCCGATCAGCATCACCGCGAACGCAGAGGAAAGGATGTTCAGGTGGCCAATGGTCACTGTCGTCAGCCCCAGGGCCCAGACGGTGCCGGCCAGCAGCGATGCGACGGTCAGCAGCGGGTAGCGTAGTCCACGATAGACGACGAAGAACAACAGCGACATCCCCGCCAGAGCAATCCAGGCGGCGTTCATGCTGTCGCGGTCGGTGCCAGCCATCTCGTCGTGTTCCAGAACCGGCAACCCGGTGATGCCGAACGAGAGATCGGGGTAACCCTGCTTGATGTTGGTCAGCAGTTGCCGAGCCTTCAGCACTGCAGCCGCAGCAGGGGTGAACGACTGCTGATCGAGGTGCACCGGCCGGGCCAGCAGAAAGCCAAGGCTGCCATCGGTGCTGAAGAATCGCCGGGTGCTCAGCAGTTCGCCGGCCTGCCGTCCCGCGGGCTGCCACGGATTCACCATTGCGGTCGGATTATCAAGTGAATGCCGCAGCGCCACGAGGATCGCGCGGTACTGCTCGATGAAAGCGCGGTCGTTGGTCGCCAGTGCGAGGCGCAATCGGGCAGTCAGTGTTTCGAGCGTCACACCGCTCCAGGCGGCATCGGCGTTGGGGCCGAGCAAGGGGGCGAACGCCTGCAGGTGTTCGTCGAGTTGCCGCAGTTCTTCGGTGGACAGGTAGAGCAGGCTGCGATCGGAAAGGTGGGTGAGATCCACACGATCAAAGACGCGGTCGAACAGAGCCGTCTCGGTCCTCAGCCGACTCGCGATGTCGTCCAAGGCCGCTTCGATGCGTGGCCGATTGGCCCCTTCGACGATGAACACAATATCGTCGTCGCTGCCGAACTCGCTGAGGTAATGCCGCCAGCGAACCTGGCATTCCTTGTCGGCACTCATCAGGTCGTCGCGCTGGGTGCGATACGTCAGTTGCGTGCGTGCAAGTTGCAGCGACAGTCCGAGCGTAACAAGGCAAAAGCCGATCGCCAGCCACGGATGGCGGGCCACCCAGGCCGTGAACGCGATCAGAATCGCGGACAAGCGTGACTCGGCGGGAGATTCATCCATCGAAACCGGAGCGCCTCCATGCGGTTCCCAGAAGAGCGGGGGGGATTGTAATCGGGGAGCGAATTTGCCACAAGACGAGGCACAAGACGTGAAAAAACCCCGCCGACCGCAGCTGGTGAGCATTGGTTGACGGGGCCGGAACAGAGAAGAGGCCGTACGGACAGGTGGGAAGTTAACTTCCGATTGTAACAATGTCAATCGAATTTTGTAAATTTTTCCTGAAGTGGCATCAACGAGGGGCGTACAAGGCGCGCAGTTTCACCACCAACGAATTGCGTGCGCCGCTCACTCTGTCGAATGCGTGATCGCTGGTACTTACGCCAATCGCGCCATCGGCCGCATTCGCCACCCCAGCGCCGGCACCCCGACTATCGCCATGGCCCAAGTGGCCGGTTCGGGGGTATCGGTCGCCGGCACTTCAAACGAAGAGATATAGACCGAAGTGAATGTGCGTATTGCTCCCTCTCCATCCGTGGGTCATTGGAATGCGAAGGTAGCAGTTTCGTTGACTGGCTGCAATGCGAGGGAACTGTTACTGGGGGGGGGCTTACACCCTCAATCCGTTTGATTCGCCTAAATGCCGTGATCGAAGATGCGGATGGCGCGGCCGTTTTGGAAGATGACGGAGATGTTCTTGCGGTCGTTGCCCCAGCGGAGGCCCTTCATGTCGGATACATCGAGCCGGATTCTCTGAACATCACCGTCGGCGGGGCCGCCCGACTCATTGACCAGAAGGTTGATCTCGTTGTTTTCCAGTGCCTTGCCCTTGCCCAAGACTGCTTCCACATCGGACGTGGTCATGCCCAGCTTCAGGCGGTCCGCCTCCGCCTTGCCCACGGAGTTGCCAATGCAGCCGCACAGCGAGAGGACGATGATCAGGGAGACCGGCAGCATTCGAGACATCGAAGAAGCCCCGTGACAGTACTGGGCGAACCGTTCGTCAATACACGCCTACCGTCGTGGTCGCGGCAGTCTCATGGAACGGGCGCACGCCGCTGATGCCGTCCCACGGGAACTTGTCGAACGGGGCTTCGCGTTCACCTTCATCGCGTTCCGGGAAGCGCGGCATGAAGAACTCTTTGGTCAGCGTCGTCAGCAGCGCCCGGCCGGTCTGGCCGTACTCGACCGACTTCGTGTAGTCGCCGAAGTCAACCACCTGTACGGCCGCTCGGGGCTGCGGAGCGTAATAGCTGATCTTGTAGCCGTCTTCCGGCCCGACGGGCTTCGAGCAGGCCAGGCCCATGAGCGTGTTGCCGTAGGTCGGCGTCATGTAGGTTCGGCCTTCGAGCATCTCTTCGCACGCTTCGCGCGTGAACTGCGGCGTAAACTCGGTCCCGCCCGAGAAGATGCCCGTGATGCCAGCGTCCGGGATTGAACGCATCGAGCCTTCGGGGACCGGGACGCCGATCTCGCGCCGCTTCTCTTCCAGCTTGCCGGCCCGGAGTGCCGGGTCGAGCGCGGCCAGCAGTTTTGGCGTCGTGAACATGCACTTGATGTTGTGCCCGGCCGCCAGCACGGTGATCGCCTGATCGATCGCGTGTTCCTTGTACAGTTCCGCCTCGGCAATCTTGCGGGCCTTGATTAGCTTCACGACCCACCGCGGGTCGAGATCGACACTGAAGCAGATGCCGCCCCGATGCTGTGCGAGATGCTCGATCGCCAGGCGCAGGCGGCGCGGGCCGGATGGCCCGAGCATCAGCCAGTGCGACCCTTGCGGGAAGAACTCTTCGGGCAGTGTTTCGCTCATCATCTCGTAGTCGATCCAGTGATCTTCAACAACGATGCGCGACTTGGGGATGCCCGTGGTGCCGCCCGTCTCAAAGACGTAGACGGGCTTCTTGCCCCAGTAGGCCCGTGGCACCCATTGCGAGATGTTCGTCTTGGGCGAGGCCCGCAGCCATTCGTCCTCGAAGAGCGGGAACAGTTTCAGGTCGGCGAAACCCTGAATGTCCTTGAGCGGGTTGAACTTGTAGGTCTTGGCCTGCTCGATCCAGAACGGCGTGCCCGTATCGGGGGAGAAGTGCCACTGGACAATCTCGCGAACCTGCTTGTCCAGCGCCTCTTTCGCGGCATGGACCTTCGCGGAAAGGGTATCGCTCACGGGTAACCTCGATCGGTGAAACAGTACAGGTGGGAAAGTCGGCGTTGACTGTATTACTAGCCGGTCGCGGACAAAAGCCAAGCGGCAGTTCTGGACGTTCGGGGCACTTCGCATAGACCACGCCGGTAAGGACCTGTTTTCGCACGAAACGTCATGGAGCATTCCGATGAAGAATCTGCTGGCTGCCGCTGTCGTCCTGTCCTTCTTCACCGCGGTGGCGAAGGCGCAGGATGAGAACCCGTTCAAGAAGGCCACTGTCGGCGAATGGGCCGAGTACAAACTCGACACCACCACCAACAATATCAAGCTGAACGGAAAGATGCGCATCACCGTGAAGGCGAAAACCGACACCACGGCCACGATCCGTACCACCGTGAACATCAACGATCAGGAAGTCAGCGCCCAGGACACGACGATCGACCTGAGCAAGCCGTTCGACCCGACCTCGACCACGGGGCTGCCCGCCAGCGCCGAAGCGAAGGTCGAAAAGGTCGGTGAGCCGAAGACAGAAAAGATCACCGTCGGTGGCAAGCAGATCGAGTCCACACTGCAGACGGTCAAAGTCACCGCGACGGTGATGGGCAAGCCGTTTGATTCGGAGATCAAAGTCTGGACCAGCAAGGATCTCCCGCTGGCCGGCCTGGCGAAGATGGACGTCCGCTCGAAACTGGCCGACATGCAGATCACCTACACCGGTAGCGGCATGGTGGGGAAGTAGTAGTCCGCACTTTCACCGGCGAGGCCAACAGCCTCGCCGATCAGACAATTCAAGCATGCAAGTCGTGTCGGAACAAAAGCGTGGATTATTGTGACAGAGCAAATTTCGTCATTCTGTTGGATGCTCTGAATTCCACAGGCAGTACAATCGGTACTAAAAGCAGGTTTGCGCGGGCTATACAAGTTACGTTGACCTTGACGCTTCCGGGTAAGTGTGTTGAACTATTTATGTGAGAATTGCTCCGTGGAATCTGCCCAATAATCCGCTTGGACGCACATTGTTGAAGTGGGCACTTTTGTAAGAAACGAGCCTGACCAGTTTTTGGCCTGCACGGTCACACGCCGGCGGACCATGATCTGCGCCAAGCGTTAATTCTGGCACGAAATTCGCTGGTCATCAACAGTTGATTCTGACGTTCCGTTACGTGCACAGCACCTTTGAGGATTCATCCATGCGTCATCGTCGTTCACGTCCGGTCATTCAGCGCTACTCAATGTGGCTTCAGGGCCTCGGGCTGACGGCCGTTCTGGGAGCGGTCGTCGTCGTTTCCGGTGCACTGTGGGCCGAGTCATCGGGAACCGAGGCATTGCGGGTGCCCGAGGAAACGACAGTCGCGAGCGCGGCGGTCGACAGCGAACGCTCGATCAACCTCGATACGTCCCTCGTCGTCGTTGTGGACGAAT
>JBBQII010000244.1:0-6266 GCA_038324795.1 Gemmatales bacterium | reverse complement strand
ATTCGCGACGGGAAGTCGCCCAGGAACTCCATCAACTCGGGACCGAAGCCCACCGCTTCAAACAACTGGGCACCGCGGTAACCTTCGATCGTGGTGATGCCCATCTTGGCAATCACCTTCTTGATCGTGTCCTCCAGCGCGGCGAACAGGTTCTCAAGACACTCATGGCTCGACAGGCTGACTTCCTGTTTGGTATCGCCTTCCTTGAACGTCAGGCCGTTCTTGACGATCCGCAGCATGATGTAAGGATGCACGGCATCCGCGCCGAAGCCGATCAGGCAACAGATGTCATGGCCTTCCTGAACGTCGCCCGCCTGCACGATGAGGGAGCAGCGGTCGCGCAGGCCCTGCCGGCAAAGGTAAGTATGCACGGCCCCCAGCGCCAGAAGCGACGGGATCGGCACGATGCCGCGGTTGCACGATTCCTTGTCCGAAATGCAGATGACGCGGTAGCCCGCATGCACGGCCTTCTCGGCCTCGCTTTGCAGGCGGACCAGACTGGCGCGAAGGGCATCGGTCCCGCCTTCAAGCGGGAAGGTCGCATCGACGGTCGTGTAGGCCAGTACTTCGTTCCGGCGGATGTCCTCGATCGTCGTGTCGCTCACGACCGGGGCGGAGATCTCCATCTGCTTGATCGGCAATTCGGAATTCGGATTTCGGAACTCGGAATCGTCAAGCGTCGATTCCGCATTCCGCATTCCGAATTCCGAATTCCGAAATCCGGGGGGCTTGCCCAGGTAAGTCGACAGCGACATCGCACCGCCTTCGCGGTACGGGTCGATCGGCGGGTTGGTCACCTCGGCGAAGGTCTGCTGCAGATACTTGAAAAGCGTCGGGTGATGCGCGGAGAACAGCGTCAGCACGCGATCATGCCCCATGGAACTGAGCGGCTCCTTCCTGAGCTTGGCCATGTCCTTCACGAACCCGGCCCGCTCGAAGTCCCAGCCCGACGCCTGCAGCAGGTGATCCAGCGACCACTTGCGTTCGGAGAGCATAGCGCCGATCGCGTCATCGGTCTGCGAGGTGAAGTCGAACCCTTCCGGGATGATGATTTCCGCACGATTCAGGTCATGCATCGACTGGAAGCCGCGCGGCAGCACTTCGGTCTGCTTCACTTCCTCGACGACCTTCGCCATGATCTGGTGATGGTCGAGCCGTTCGCCCGTCGCCGTATCGATGGCGATCATCTGCCCGGGCTGCAACTGACCGCTGGCGACGATCGAATGAGTATCGAGACCGAAAACGCCCGATTCGCTGCCGATGTACAACCAGCCGCGCTTGTCGCTGCACCAGCGCACCGGGCGCAGGCCCATGCGATCGACCTGGCCGATCATGATCCGGCCGTCGGTCGCCAGCAACCCGGCCGGGCCATCCCAGGCGCACAGGCTGCCGTAGGCGCGCCGGCAGTGCGCGAACATGTCGACGGCGTCATGGCCCCAGTAGTCTTCTTCGGAATCCCAGACCGGGGGCACTGCGAGCCGCATCGCCCGCATGATACTCCAGCCGCGTTCGAGCACAAGATGCTCGACCCATTCGTCCAGCGAACTGGAGTCGCTCTGCTTCGGCGTGATCAGGTCGCCGTTGCCGGGCAGGGCCGGCTTCAGCCCCCGCGAGTAGGCATGCACCGCATTGCGGTTGGTGCGGATCGTGTTGATTTCGCCATTGTGGCAGCCGAGGCGGAACGGCTGGGCCAGCGTCCATTGCGGGTAGGTATTGGTCGAATACCGGCGATGGAAGATGACGATGCCGGTCTCGAAGTCGGGCCGGGCCAGGTCGGGATAGAAGTCCGCGAACTGGAACGAAGTCATCAGCCCCTTATAGCTGATCAGCTGGCACGACAGCGACGAGATGTAAACGTTCAGCCCGGCTTCCAGGAAAAGGCTGCGCAGTTCCAGCCGTCGGCGGTAAAGATACCGTTCGACTTCATCCACGCTCTCCGTAGTGCGCAGAATGAGCTGCTCGATCGACGCGGGCCGGGTATCGCGAGCTCGCTGGGCCAGTGCGTCGTCATTGGTCGGCACCGAACGCCAACCGTAGATGCTGACGGGGCCGCCCGAAAGAGTTGCCTTGACGATGCGCTTGGCGTCGTCGATCCGCGAGGGATCGATGTCGAGGAAGAAGAAGACGCCGACCGCAAGGCGGTCTTCGGGCTTCAGGTAGCGGGCCTGGTCGAACTTCAGGCGCTTGGCCTCTTCCTTGAAGAAGCCCTGGGGAATCTGACAGGTCAGCCCCGCACCGTCGCCGGCGTCACCACAGACGCCGCCGCGGTGTTCGAGGTTTTTCAGGGCCAGGACTGCTTTCTTGACGACTTCGTGCGCGGGCTTGCCTTCTTTGGCAGCCACCCCGCCGACGCCACAGGCATCGCGGCCGACATCGTCCTGATAAAGCAGTTCCTTCGAGCGCACCAGCGCAAGCCCGTCTAACATCGTAGTCAGTTCCTCTCCCGTGAATTGGAGGTAAGAGAATGAGAGGTGGGGTCATTCGGCCCGGAGCGGGGAAATTCTAAGAGATCGACAATCGTTTCGCAAGATCGCGTACGCCCACCGGTACGGATTTCCACTGGGACGACAGACAGATAACCGGGAAGGAAGGTTCACTTTAACCGAAACCCGGCTCGCCCGTTTTGCCAAGAGCATGGAAATGGAAGACCGGACTGCCTTTCCAGGCGGTCCGCAAGTCGGCGAAGGTTCTCACCGGAACGACATGAGTCTCACCTCATCCCGCCAACTGGTGAGAATCAATCGACGAAGGTGAGCATCCGGCAGGAACCACTCGTTAAAGGGGTTCCCGCCTTGAAACGGCCGACTATGGTTCGATGCTGGTGTTCCGCACTTCCCGGCAATGCTGATGGCAGCGAATGCAGGTCACGGTCATGTCGACGTAGGCGAGAGTTGCTCCGTCGAGGTTCTTGGCCTTCGCTTTCTTGATGATTTCCTCCGCTGAACGGCGGAAGTTATTTGTGTGCACCTCATAGGTCGGGGTCTTGAGGACCGCCCATTCGGCAGCCTTGCTGATTCGCATCAGTTCCTGGGCGCTCTTCTCGATCTTTTCGAAATCATTCACCGCGAGACCTTCGAGCAGGCTTTGCGAGTACTTCAGCTTCTCTGCCATCAGCGGATCGCGTTTGGGATCGTCCTTTGCCGGTTTGTCGGCCGGTGAACCGGGTGCAGTCAACAGCAGAACTGAGACCGCGGCGAGTAGCATCATGCGCATAGTTGTCTCCTGTCAGGTGGTGAAAGGCTGATTGCGGAGTCATCGGCACACGTCATCGAACGAAGGCTGTGCGAATCACCGACCGCAACGCGTCGTGGGTTCGATGGGATTACCGGGCGTTTTCCTGTAATTGAATGTCGCCGATATCGCGGACATACGTGTGGCAGTGAAAGCACGTCGTGGTCAGTTCAAGATAAGCTAACCGGGCCGCATCCGGGTTCTTCTCCGTTGCTGCCTTGATCAGATGATCGGCACTGGTGGTAAACTCCTTGCTCCACAGATCGTATTGGTCGGTCTTCACCACCAACCAGGCGGCTTCACCGCGAATACGCTTCAGTTCGTCGGCGTGCTTCGCTGCACCTTCCAGGTCGTTCTTCACAAGTGCGGCAAGCAGCAACTGCGATTGAACCAGTTTCTTGTCCATCAGTTCCTTGACCTTTTTCTTGTCGGGCTTCGACTCCTTCTTGTCCGCTTGAACCTGCTGAGGTTCGCTTCCCGCCAAATGAAGCATGAATCCGCCCGTCACCAAACCGATCAGAATCAAGCCTGCCAAAGAAATTTTCATCTGAAACCTCATTTGGAACGGACTCAGGGTTGTGTTGACAGCCGCGACTTTGAGCCCAAGCACCGCTGTCAAAATTCGCATCGGACCACGGGGTCCACTTTAGGCAGTGCGTGCGATCGAAGCAAGGCTTTACTCCGATTCTCCCGCACGGGACGGGACGGCAAAACGCTCCGCTCATGATGCGCGATCGCGGCGGCAAAGGACAGGCACAGCAACAATCCAGGAGCATGCAGACTCATGGAAACTCCTCGGAGAGAATGTCACCGCCCTTTCATGAACCGGGATCGCGACCGGGTCGACTGTCCGGAAGCAATCGATGCGACAGCGGCGGAGCGAATGATGCAGGTTTGCTGTGAAAAGCGTATCATAAGCGGCAATCAACTTTCTGCTCTTTCCGCATCCGGGTACCGTCATGAAGCATCTGCTCTCCGCTGCTTTATCTCTCCTGGCGTTCGCCAGTCCCGGCCTCGCTGCCGAGGCCGACATCGTCGTCTACGGCGGCACGTCCGCCGGCATCGCGGCGGCCATTCAGTCGTCGCGCATGGGTAAGTCAGTCGTCGTCATCGAACCGGGCAAGTACCTCGGCGGGCTGACGACGGGCGGCCTGGGTTGGACCGACTCGGGCGACAAGGCGGTCATCGGCGGCATCTCGCGCGAGTTCTACCAGCGCATCAAGAAGCACTACGACAAACCCGAATCATGGACTCACGGCAAGCGCGACGTCTACAAGTTCTACCGCGCACAGGACGACGCCATCTGGGCCTTCGAGCCCAGCGTGGCGACGAAGATCTACGACGAGATGCTGAAGGAACACAAGATCGACGTCGTCCGCGGCGAACGGCTCGATCGCACCGCGAAGGGAATCAAGAAGGACGGCAACCGCATCGTTTCGATGACGACCGAATCGGGAAAGACCTACGCGGGCAAGGTGTTCATCGACGCCACGTACGAAGGCGATCTGATGGCCCTGGCGGGCGTCGGCTATCACGTGGGCCGGGAACCGAACAGCAAGTACGGCGAGACGCTCAACGGTGTTGAACGAGCTTACAACAAGCACATGCACCGCTTCGTCAAGGACGTTGACCCCTACGTGAAGCCGGGCGACTCGAAAAGCGGCCTGCTGTTCGGCATCGAGACCGAACCGCTGCCCGCGGACGGCGAAGGCGACCATCGGCTGCAGGCATACTGCTACCGCATGTGCATGAGCAACGACCCGGCCAACCGCGTCCCGTTCGCGAAGCCCGAAGGCTACGACGAAGCCAAGTACGAGTTGTTGTTCCGCAACTTCGAAGCGGGCGACCTGCGCCTGCCGCTCAAGCCCGACATGATGCCCAACCACAAGACTGACACGAACAACAACTGCGCCGTCAGCACCGACTATATCGGCCGGAACTACAAGTACCCCGACGCCAGCTACGCCGAGCGTGATGCGATTTTGAAGGACCACGAAACCTATCAGAAGGGCCTGATGTGGGCGCTGGCGAACCACCCGCGCGTCCCCGAATCGATTCGCACGCAGATGTCCAAATGGGGCCTGCCGAAGGATGAATTTATCGACAACGGCAACTGGCCGCACCAGATCTACGTTCGTGAGGCCCGACGGATGATCGGCGACTACGTTCACACGGAACTCGACTGCCGTCGCAAGCGCGTGACGCCCGACTCGGTTGGCATGGGCTCCTACAACATGGACTCGCACAACTGCGCCCGCTTCGTGACGAAAGACGGCAAGGTACAGAACGAAGGCGACATCCAGGAAAGCCCCGGCGGGCCGTACATGATCAGCTACAAGTCGATCGTGCCCAAGGAGGCCGAGTGCTCGAACCTGCTGGTGCCGGTCTGCGTATCGAGTTCGCACATCTCCTACGGGTCGATCCGCATGGAGCCGGTCTTCATGATTCTCGGCCAGAGCGCGGCCACGGCGGCCAGCCTTGCCATCGACGGCAAGACCGCCGTTCAGCAAGTTCCCTACGAGACATTGAAGAAGAAGTTGCTCGACGACAAGCAGGTACTCGAGTCGAGCCGCCCCGCCCGGCCCGATAGGATCGAGCCGAAGAAGCTCTCGGGCATCGTCGTCGATGATGAGGCTGCTGAACTAGTCGGCTTCGGTTCGTCGAGCAGTGCCAACGGCCCGTTCGTCGGCACCGGCTATCGGCACGACGCCAACGAGAAGCAGGGAGCCCAAGCCGCCCGCTTCACCGCGGACATTCCGGAAGAAGGAATGTACGAAGTGCTGATTGCTTACCCGCCCAATGCAAATCGCGCGACAAATGTGCCGGTGACCGTGTTTCACACGGAAGGTTCGACGATGCGTTCGGTGAACCAGCGCAAGCCGGGGACGGTCGACGGTGCGTTCGCCACCCTCGGCAAGTTTCGACTGGCCAAGGGCCAGAACGTCGTCGAGATTTCCAACAAGGATGCGGACGGATATGTGGTGATCGATGCGGTGCGCTGGGTGAAGCAGTAGTCGCGTTCGGCGTGGGGGGCC
>JBBQII010000243.1:0-6282 GCA_038324795.1 Gemmatales bacterium | reverse complement strand
ACGACGTGTGCGTCGTACGGCGGGCGGAAGTCCGCCAGCATCCGGCTGCCGGCCGTCGTGATCTTGCCCCGCGTGCAGAGCACATCCTTGATCGCGATGGGCACGCCGGCCAGTGGTCCCAGGGACGCACCGGATAGTCGCCGTGCGTCAATCTGCTTTGCTCGTTCGGTCGCCGCGTCAGCATCGACTGACAGGAACGCTTTGAGCGCCGGTTCCTGCTGAGTGATCGCGGCGAGGTACGCCTCGACAATCGCGGCGGCCGTGAGTTCGCCGGTCGCCTGCCGGGCCAGCAGTTCGGTGGCGGTGCAATCGGTAATGTTCATGGAGGTCTGCGAAGGGAGGAAGATGCCGGATCAGGAATCGAGCACGGCCGGCACGCCGAAGTAGTCGCCCGACCGCACCGGCGCATTGGCCAGTGCCTCGTCCGGCGTCAATGACGCGGACGGTTCATCGGCCCGAAAGACGTTCTTGAGCGGCAATGGATGCGCTAGCGGCTCCACGCCGGTCGTGTCAAGTTCGCCCAACTGGTCGACGTAGTGCAGAATCGCGGTCAGTTGACCCGCGACGTCGGCCAGATCGGCCTCGGGCAATTCGAGTCGGGCGAGGCGGGCGACCTTGCGGACTTCTTCAATATCCATGTCGGCGTTCCGGAAGCGATCAGACAGTGATGGCCGCGAACGGCTTCCGCTTCTGCGGCCGGCTGATCGAACCGCCGCGGATGCACTGGGTGCAAACCCACTTGCGGCCGACCTTGCCTTCGGCATCCACAACGCGAATGCGCTGGAGGTTCGGGTAGAACACCCGCTTGGTCGTGCCAGTGATCTTGCGACCGACACCGCCCAGGTACTTCGCCTTGCCGCGGTAGGTCTTCTGATTGCCGACAACAGGCTTCTTCGCACAGACCGAACAATGCATCCCCATGGCAAACCACTCCCGCGCGCAGGCGATCTCGAAATCGTGACTTCTTCGAATCTTTTTGTATAGCGTTCGCAGGCGACCCGACAAGACATCCCCACACCACAAAACTGTACAAGCGAGCGAATTTCCATGACTCCCGAACAGAAAGCCATCGAGCTGGGCATCACCTTCCCCGATGTACCCCGTGGCTACCTCAACCTGTGCGCCCGTACCGGCAAGCTGCTGTTCACCTCCGGCCATGTCAGCAACATCAAGGGCAAGCTCGGCAAGGACCTGACCGTTGATGAAGGCTACAAGGCGGCCCGCGAGTGCATGGTCAAGATCCTGCAATCAGTGAAGTCGGCTCACGGCACCATTGACGGCCTGCGCGTGATCAAATTGCTCGGCTGCGTCAACTCGACGCTTGAGTTCATCGAGCAACACCTCGTCATCAATGGGGCATCGGACCTGCTTCATCAGCTTTACGGCAAGGAGGGCGATGGCTTCCACGCCCGCAGCGCCATCGGCTTCGCGCAACTGCCGACCGGCGTCGCCGTGGAAGTGGAAGCAATCTTCGAGATTGTCGATTGAATGCAATAACTTTCGCAATATTCAGCAGTTGCGTGTCTAATTGCCGGTTCCAGCCGCCTAGATCAGCAATCGATGCCCGGGAGATTGCCGATGCGGCCTGAAGACGACGACCTGCTGATCCGCTACCTCGATTCGGAGCTTGCGCCCGATGAAGCGGGCAGTCTGGAGGTACGCCTGAAGGCGGAACGCCGGCTCGCCGAACGACTGATCGTGTTGTCCCGCGACGTCGTGGTGATGGCCGAATGGTCGACGGCTACCGCGTCGCCGGCGCAGCCGGCCCGGCCTGCAGCCGCTCCCGATCGTCAGCGTCGCATGGTATGGATTCCTGCATTCGCACTGCTGATAGCCTGCGGCCTGACAATCTACGGCCTGTCGCTGGTCAAGGATGTTGAACAACTACCTCCCCTGCTCGATGTGGCAGAAGCCCCGGCTGCTCCCGATACCGATCGCGCTATCGTCGGTCGGCTTGAAGAAGTTCAGGGCGACGCTTACCTTCTAGCGTCCAACGGTCAGTCGATCCGCCTGGTGAAAGGCCAGGAGATCCGGGCCGGTCAGCAGGTGCAGACCGGCGGTGGCAGTGTCGCCGTGGTGCGCTTGCCCGACTCAACCCGCCTGGAAATCGGGACTGACACGCTGCTGAAGGTCATCGCTCAGGCGGGCAAGGCGCTTGACAGCACTTCCGAATTCATGCTTGTATCCGGGGTGCTCTACGCCGATGTTTCGGCACATTCTGAAGGCAAGGGCGTCCTGCTCAACACCCCGCATGCGACGATCAAGTCGGACGGAAGTCGTTTCTCCTCGGCCACGGTCGGCGAGACAACCAGCGTCGAGACGGAAACCGGCAAGGTCGAAATGACCATGGGCACCGGCCCATCGGTCGACGTGCAGGCAGGTCGCTCCGTCGTGGCGGGCAACAAAGGTAAAGTCACCGATCGGGCGATGCCGCCAAGCGAAACGAAGTTCCGTGCCTCGTTCCAGGTGGGGACCGGACCGACTCTCGGCGTCACAACCGCCCGCGTCGGCAATGTGCTGGCGGTTCAATCATGGGAAGGGCCGGTCTACTTCCTCGATCTCGAAGTCGATCGCACGCTGCCGCCGTGGATGGCCCATGATCGGAACCTGCGCAGCATCTCGATGAGTACGGACGGTAAGTGGCTGGCAACGGGTGCGGACGAGAAGTTTTCGAAGGTCAAGCTGTTCGACATCGAGAATCAGCGTGAAGTGCTCAACATCCTCAAGCCCCGTACGGGTGTGGAATCAGTTGCCATCTCACCTGATGGCAAGCGGCTGGTTTCCGGCGGCGGGATCGTGAAAGGTGCCGCGGAAGTCACGGTATGGGACGCGTCGATGGGCTTGGAACTGGGCTCGTTGACGGGCCACACGCATCCCGTCAAAGGCGTCGCGTTTCAGCCCACCGGCGAGACGATCGCAACCGTTGGCAATGACGGCCAGTTGCGCATCTTCGATGCGGCGACATTCGCCCCCGTCGGCACACACTCTGCCCACTCGGGCGAAGCGAATGCTCTCGCTTTCTCACCCGATGGATCGATCCTCGCCACCGCCGGCAAGGACCGCCTGATTCTCCTCTGGGACACGAAGACCTGGACGATACGGGCCACGCTCGAGGGCCACCTGAACGAAGTCCGCGCCCTGGCGTTCACTGCGGACGGCAAACGCCTGGCCAGTTCCGGCGGCGGCAACACCGTATGGCTCTGGGACGTTATGTCAGCCATGCCGGTTCGCACGTTCATCGGTCACAAGTTCAAGGTCACCGGGGTCGCGTTCTCTGCCGATGGACGCACGCTGGCGACCAGCGGCTGGGACCGCACCGTCAAACTCTGGAACGTTGCTCCCTGATCCCTTCACAATTCTCCGTGCATTCTCCCATCGGGACAGGTACACTTGGGCGAAGAGTGGGCCAAGAGCGTACCAGTTCCGGAGGGAGCTTCGATGTCATCGGTTAATCGACGAACATTTCTCGGCGCGGCCGCGGCCGCCAGCCTGAGCATGAACCATCTGCATGGCGCCCCCGCGAACGGGGACAAGATCCGCGTCGGTGTCATGGGCACCGGCGGACGCGGAACGGGACACTGCAAATCGTTCTCGCTGCAACCGGGTTGCGAAGTCGTCTACGTCTGCGATGTGGACAGCGCCCGGGCCGCTAAAGGCGCCGCCGCAGTGGAAGGCACAGGCAAGGCCGCGCCGAAGGTCGTCGCCGACTTTCGCAAGATTCTCGACGACAAGGAAGTCGATGCCCTGGTGGTAGCCACCTGCAATCACTGGCATGCACCGGCATCGATTCTCGCCAACCAGGCCGGCAAGCACGTCTACGTCGAAAAGCCATGCAGCCACAATCCCTGGGAAGGCGAAGTGATGGTGCAGGCCGCCCGCAAGGCGAAGAAGGTCGTCCAGATGGGCAACCAGCGCCGCAGCTGGGACAAGGTCATCGAAGGCATCCAGCGCGTGCGCGACGGTTCCATCGGCCGGGCCTACCTCGCACAATCGTGGTACACGAACAACCGGCCGGAAACAGGCCGCGGCATCGCCGGCGACCCGCCCGCGGGGCTCGACTACGCCCTCTGGCAGGGGCCTGCCCCGGCCAAGCCGTTCAAGAGCAACTACCTGCCCTACACCTGGCACTGGTTCTGGCACTGGGGCAACGGTGAACTGGGTAACAACGGCGTCCACATGCTCGACCTGTGCCGTTGGGGTCTGGGAGTCGACTACCCGACCCGCGTCACGTCCAGTGGCGGCCGGTACCGCTTTGATGACGATCAGGAAACGCCTGACACTCAACTGGTTGCCTTCGAATTCGACGGCAAAAAGTCGATGACATGGGAAGGCACCAGTTGCAACATGATGCCCGACGGCCAAAAAGCCGATGTGATCTTCTACGGCGACAAGGGCAGCCTCCGCATCGTCGGGGGTGGTTACACCATCCACGACGTCAAAGGCAAGGAGATCGAGAAAGCCTCCGGCAAGAGCGGCGATGCCGAGCATCTCGCCAACTTCCTCGATACGATCCGCGATAAAGCGAAACTGACCAGCGAGATCGAGGAAGCGCACAAGAGCACCCTGCTCTGCCATCTGGGCAACATCGCCCATCGAACCGGCCATGTACTGCGCTGTAACCCGAAGGACGGCAGAATTCTGGACGACAAGGAAGCGACCGCCCTCTGGAAGCGCGAATATGCCAGGGGCTGGGAGCCGGTGGTGTAGAATAGGGCTGTCGCCGGAAGAAAAGGGCGGACGAACAGTCCGCCCCTTGTGAATATGAGTTCAACTCCTCTCCTATCGGGTCCGTTACTCTGGCTGGTCATCCTGGCCTGGGTCGCGCTGGCGTTCTTCGTACTTTATGCGACGGGGATACTCCAGGCGGTTCTGCGCATTCTTCTGCCCGGCGCATTGGGCAGTAAGCTGTCGCGCGGCTTTGAACTGGCAGTGCGCAGCCTCTGGTTGCACAAGCTGCGCGCGTTTCTGTCGGTCCTCGGCATCATCATCGGCACCAGTGCCGTCATCTCCCTGATGGCGTTCGGCGAAGGCTCGATGAAAGACGCGCTGGACGACATCAAGCGCCAGGGTGCCACGAACATCATCGTGCGCAGCACCAAGCCGCCGGACGACTCCGCGACGGCCTCACGTAACTTCGTGGCCGACTTCGGCATCAAATGGCGGGATGTCGCCAAGTTCCGCACCATCCCCGAAGTGGAACTGATGGTGCCGATGCGCATCTTCCCACAGTCGTTCCGCTTTCAGGAATTGATGCACAACGGCCGGCTGGTGGCTACCACCCCCGAGTACTCCGACGTCAACAAGCTCGAGATGGCCATCGGCCGGTTCCTGATTGAGGAGGATGGCCGAAAGAAACGCAACGTCTGCGTGGTCGCCGCCGCCACGGCCGACAAACTGTTTCCGTACGGCAAGGCGCTCGGCGAGTCGATCAAGATCGGCTTCCACAACTATGAGGTCGTCGGCATTACGAAGGACCGCATGTCGACCGGCGGCACCGGCGGTTCGCAGGCGGCCGAGGTGTACAACAACGATGTCTACATCCCGATCGAAACATGCCGGGTCCGCTTCGGCGATGTGGTCTTCCTTCGTGCGTCCGGTTCACGCAGCGGCGAAAAGGTGGAAGTCAGCCAGGTCACGCTGACCGTCAATGCCGAGGTGGACGACGAAGACGGGCGGTCCCGCGTCCGTGCCGTCGGCAATCAGATTCGCGACATGCTCGAACGCAGCCACTTCAAGAAGGATTGGGAAATCACCGTCCCGCTCGACAAGCTGGAAGAGGCCGAGGTCGCCAAGGATCGCTTCACGCGATTGCTCGCGGTCATCGCCTCGATTTCGCTGCTGGTCGGCGGCATCGGCATCATGAACATCATGCTGGCCACCGTCACCGAGCGCACGCGTGAGATCGGCATCCGCCGGGCGCTGGGGGCCAAGCGTAAAGACATTACCCTGCAGTTTCTCATCGAAGCCGTGGTGCAGACAACCATCGGCGGCATGGCGGGCGTCTTCCTTGGACTGCTTGCGGTCTACCTTGTCCCCGTTATTTGGGAACTCATCGCGGACGCCCCCCTGCCCGCCAAGCTGCATGTGCCGTCGATCTTCCTGTCGTTGGGCGTTTCAATTGTCGTCGGCGTCTT
This sequence comes from Gemmatales bacterium, assembly GCA_038324795.1. GTDB lineage: Bacteria > Planctomycetota > Planctomycetia > Gemmatales > Gemmataceae > JAIOQJ01. The sequence continues at coordinate 148 of JBBQII010000243.1, read as the reverse complement.
GTTCGGCTGGTATCCGGCCCAGCGGGCGGCAAGGCTCGACCCGATTGAAGCATTGCGACACGAGTGATGACCGCGCAAGTTCGCCATTCCGCCCCGTTTCCCCATCGGGTTGGTTTGGTCGTTTCCTGAGGGGGAAACGGTCGGCCAA
>JBBQII010000242.1:0-6288 GCA_038324795.1 Gemmatales bacterium | reverse complement strand
CGCCCCCTCACCCCAAAACCCACTCCCGCCAGGGGAGAGGGGAAACGGCGGAACCCCTTAAGAGAAGATCTTATTGAAACGCACGTCTTTATCCAACACGCCCACGCGGCGGGGGTCTCGCCGAGGATCTGCTTCACCACGATGTCGGTGGTGACGCCCTCGGAGGCGGCGGTGAAGTTGGTCAGGATGCGGTGCCGCAGGACCGGCTTGGCAAGGGCCTGGATGTCCTCGGTCTGCACATGCGCGCGGCCGTAGAGCAGGGCACGGGCCTTGGCGCCGATGATCAGGTTCTGCACGGCACGCGGGCCGGCACCCCACGACAGCCAGTCGCGGATGAACTTCGGCGTGCCCGGTTCGCTGATGCGCGTCTGCCGGACGAGAGCCAGCGTGTAGTGGATCACGTGGTCGGTGACCGGCACCTTGCGGATCAGGTTCTGCAACTCCATGATCTCTTCGCCGCCGAGTACCGGTGTCGGCTCTTCCATGCTGATCGCGGTGGTCCGGCGGGCGATTTCGAACTCGTCGCCGAAGGACGGGTACTTTACGAACACCTTGAACATGAAGCGATCCTGCTGCGCTTCGGGAAGCGGATAGGTGCCTTCCTGTTCGATCGGGTTCTGGGTCGCCAGCACGAAGAACGGGCTGGAAAGCTTATGCCGGACGCGGCCGACAGTGACCTGCCGTTCCTGCATGGCTTCAAGCAGCGCGGCCTGCGTCTTCGGCGGGGTACGGTTGATTTCGTCCGCCAGCACGACGTTCGCGAACAACGGCCCGGGGAGGAACTTGAACTCGCGGGAACCGGTCGAGCGGTTCTCCTCGATCACTTCCGTTCCCGTGATGTCCGCGGGCATGAGGTCGGGGGTGAACTGGATGCGGCTGAAGTCCAGCGACAGACACTTCGCCAGGGTGGAGATCATGAGCGTCTTCGCCAGCCCGGGAACGCCTTCCAGAATGCAGTGGCCCTTGCTGAACATCGCGATCAGCAGTTCTTCGATGACGTCGTCCTGCCCGACGATGACACGCGACAGTTGTGCCTTGATGCTCGCGAAGGCGCTCTTGAGCTTCTCCATCGCCTGAATATCGCCGCTGCCCATCTCTTGTGACATGTGGAAACTCTTGGGTGTTAGACAGTTAATGGTTAATTGCCAATGGTGAATTGATAACCGTTAACGGTCGGGCAAACCTTGTGGGGAAGCCGAACAACCGGCACCCCCCACAATTAACCATTAACCATCAACCATTAACAATCGAAGAACGATGACTTACTTCTGGTAGATGGGCAACGTCGCATTCTCAAGCTGCAGAATCGTCAAATTGATCGAAGTCGTGTAGACCACACCAATCCCGCCCTGGCCCCAGCTGCCATCGGCAGCCTGGCCCTGTTTGAGGTATTCAAACATGTTCTTGCGGAAGTCGCTCCAGCGCATCGGGTCCTTGTCTTCGGGGAACAGCTTCTTGTAGCCATCATCGCCGAGAATGTACACGCACTGCGAGAAGTAGTAGTTCTGGTACTCGTCGTGCCCATTGCGGCCCTTGCCGAACGGGATGTTTTCCTTGCAGTACTTGATCCATTTCTTCGCGTAGTCCGCGTTGTAGTCGCCGGCACTGAAGGCACAGGCAACGGCAGCGGCCGTCAGCGGCGGACGTTCGCCGCCGGTAACCGGTCCACCATGGGCGAGGCTGTAGATGATGCCGCCCTTGGGCGTGGTGCACTTCTTCAGATTCTCGACCGCGCGGTCGAGATACCCTTTCGGCACATGAATGCCGGCGTTGCGGGCCGCTCGAAGGGCCTGCAACTGCGTGATCGTCACCGAGCCTTCATCGAAACCGCCGCCGTCGGCCGAGGAGACGTAGCCCCAACCACCGCGTTCCGTCTGCGCCTTGCAGATAAACAGCACCGACTTGGTCAGGAGCTTTTCGAGATCCTTGCGCTTCTTTTCGTCGTCTTCCTCGCCGTAAACGCTGGCGAGGAACAGGGTACCGAACCCCTGGCCGTACATGTAACGGCCGGTCTCGGTCGGGTTGTTCGGGTTGCCGAGCATGCCGTTCGCCTGCGACCGCTTCAGGTACCAGTCGCGGGCCTTGGCGATATTCTTGGCGTACTTGCCTTCCTTCGCGGTGCTGCCTTCCATCAGGAAGCACATGCCGGCCAGGCCGGTCATCGTGGTAGGGTATTGGCTGCCGTTAGCTTCCCAGTGACCCTCGTTCGGGTGCTGGTTGCGGGCAAGCCACTCGAGGCCCTTGCGGATCGTTTCCTGCACGTCGACCTTCGGCTCATCAGCCCGAACGGACGGAGAAACGATCACAAGCGCGCACAACGCTCCAACGCTCAGCCAAATATGGCGCATGGTGGAAAAACTCCATGTCTGGGATAGACCATCAACTGTAAGACGCCCGGCGAGAGCAATCCTCACAGGAAACTCAGCCCAGTTTCGCGGGACGAGGCAGGAGAGAGGCGGGAGAGGCCAGCGAACAGGGAATCGCTGGTAAGAAATCGTACCATCCCCTGTTCAGGTGTTCAAGAAGAATCCCCCGCAGACCGACACAATGCGGGTGGACGCCACGACAGGGAGCTGGTATCCGACAGTCCGCTTCCGCCCGTGGCGATCAAGATCAGGGGAGGGTGGCCATCGAAATACAGAGATCGACCCTCGTCCTGCTACTGGTGACAGCTGTACCGTGCCTGGCACTGGAGGTGCCCGAGTGGTTGCCGCCGCCACCCGTGCGCGCCCCGTTCTGGGACGAACCGGTCGCTGAACAGATCATGCTGCCCGCGGATGATTTTATCCGCATGCTCGAAGGGTCCCGATCCACCGACCCGGCCACCGGCCTGCCCCGTACCGGCCGGCGCAAGGAATCGCAGGAGGCCGACTTCGAGATTTTCCGATGGAAGGCGAAGTACGAGTCGGCCGACCTTCGCGAACTGCGCGAAGACCCGGCCATCGCGCGCGACTGGCTGGCCGAGCAATCACTGAATCTGCCGCTGCCGCTGCAGGATTCGCTCTTCATGTTCGGGCAGTTCGCCAGCGGCGGCGATGTCGAACGCACACAACGCCATGCGTCGGGGCGAACGGGCCTCGGCGTCAAATGGTCGCCTTTCTCGGGCAGTGAATTGCAAGTCCGCACCGGCCCAGTCGTGAAGTACAGCGACGATCTATCGAGCAGGACGTTTGAACGCTCGCAGTTAAGTGTCGAAATGCAGGCGAAGATGGACCTGCTGGGCGCGCTGAAGCTGCAGTATGCCGGCGAGGCGCTGCCGTCGTTCGCACAGACCGATCGGCATCAATTGATGCAGGACCTGAAGGTGGCTATGCCGTTCGGCGACAACCGCGAAGTGAGCGTCGGTGCCCGGTACAGGTGGGAAGAGACCCTGAACCCCACCCCATGGATGCAACGGGCGGAAATCTACATGGGGCTGAAACTGCAGCGGTGAAGGACAGCTTTCGATTCAAGTTCCCGAGGTCCACCTTGAAGCTTCAAGGATCTCCGTTCAACGTGGCTCCTGGCTCATTGGCCAAGCGGTCGATCGTTGCAGAGATGATGCGGAACGAGTCATGCCAAAGGTGTACATCGTCGATGAACTCTTTCTGAATCGGCGGTAACACGCCGGCGCGTTCGACTGCTTCTTCGTTGGGGTAGTTCGGAATTGGTGGTTTCATCAACATAGTGGCAATGCACGTGATCGATGCCGAACCGCGGACGGCTGATGTGCCCCGTCCCGAAGAGCGGATGCGGGACAGTATAGTGTGTGTAGCGAAGTCGGGAGGGTGCCATCTTGAACCGTGAATTTGATGCCGTGGTGTAACGGGATGAGGACGGGTACTACGTCGGGTGGGTGCCGGCCCTGCCGGGTTGCCGCACTCAAGCATGCACTTTGGATGAATTGCGAGAGCGACTGGCCGAGGCGGCAGCGGCTTGGCTGGCCGCCTCGGAAGAATAGCCGCCGACAACGGAGTTTGTCGGCGTGCAACGCGTGCGGGTTCCGGCATGAGCAGGCGACTGCCGGCAGTGACCGGGTTCTGGAAATCAGCCCCTTATCCCTTCGACAATCCCGCGATCGGTTCACCGTGGTAGATATGGTGCGGCCGGGTTTCGGCATCGGTCCACATCATCGAATCGGGCAGGCCCAGCGACTTGTAGATGGTCGCGGCCATGTTCTCGGGCGTCTGCGGGTCGGTGTGCGGGTAGCCGCCGTTCTTGTCGGAACTGCCAACGACCGTACCGCCCTTCACGCCGCCGCCGGCGAAGAAGACCGATTGCACCGCGCCCCAGTGGTCCCGTCCCGGGTTCTTGTAGAACTGCGTCAGGCCAAAGACTCGCGGCGTCCGGCCGAACTCGCCCGCCATGACGATCAGAGTTGAGTCCAGCATGCCACGGTCGTGCAAGTCGTTGATCAGCGCGGAGACCGCGCGATCGGTCGGTGGCAGCAGCTTCTCCTTCAGGTGCGGGAACGCATTGCCGTGCGTATCCCACGATTCGTTGTTGCCGAGGTTCACCTGCACCAGGTTGACGCCGGCTTCGACGAGCCGGGCCGCCATCAGGCACGACCAGCCGAAGGCGTTGTTGCCGTACCGCTCCATCTCCTTCACCGGCACATGCTTCAGGTCGAACGCTTTGCGAACGCCGGCGTCGGTGAGCATCGATACCGCCGCCTGGCGATGCCGGTCCAGCGATGAGCCGCCTTCTTCCAGTGCTGTCCGCTGGGCATCAAGCTGTTTCAGGATGTCGAGTCGGGAGGCCAGGCGTTCGTCGTTGATTCCCTGCGGCAGGGTCAGGTCCGGTATCTGGAAGTCCTTACGCAGCGGCTTGTACACGCGTTGCTGATGATCGAACTCATACTCCGGGTAGGCCCCGTATGCCTTGGGCTCGAACTTGCTCGCTTGCAGGAACCAGGGGTCGCGCTGCCGGCCCATCATGCCGGCAAACTGGCCGGGGATCACGCGCCCGGAGTTGTGGATCAGCCGTTCCGGAAGCACGACAGCCGGCGGCAGGTTGTTCCGCGGTCGGGTGACTTGCCCCGCCATTGCCGCAATGGAGGGCCAATCGCTGTCCTTGGGCATGTTCGAACTGAACCCGGGCGGCAGTTGCGTGCGCCCGGTCAGCATCATGTGATGACCTTCGGAGTGGTTGTTCGATGGATGTGTCAGCGAGCGCACCAGCGCCCAACGGTCGCTGCACTGCGCGAGCAACGGCAGATGTTCACAGATGCGAATGCCGGGAGTCTTCGTGTTGATCGGCTTGAACTCGCCACGCATCGATTCCGGGGCGTCCGGCTTCGGGTCGAAGCTGTCCTGCTGTGCCAGCCCGCCCGACAGAAAGATGTAGATCACTGACCGGGCCGTCTTCGCGCGCGGTGTTCGTTCCGCGGCCGACAGGGCGGACAGATGGCTCGTCCCCAGGCCAAGCAGGCTGATGCCGCCCGCCTGCAGCGCGAAGCGCCGGCTGAACGTGGGATGACAGAATGAAGCAGGCATGACCGGACCCCGGAGTACAGGTCGGATTCAGGCAGAACGGAAGAGCGTACCAGCAAGTGGGGGCCGATGCGAGCGGGAAGATGAGAATATATTGTGCTCACCTGCTCATGTCCCGACTGCGGATCAAAGATCGGGCACCTCAGGAACAGATGGCGTCACCACACTTCCTTCCCAACTGCCGGTCCGGTCTGCCACTCGGAATGGATGTTTTCCGGTGTGATGCCCGCCAGCAACCCGGCAAGTCTACCAGGCGGATTGCCCTGAATGAGTAGCCTGTCGCCGGACAGCTCCAGATGGGCTGTGGTGCCTACTTGTAACCCGACTTGGGCGGCCAAAGAATCCGGTATGAAAACAGTTACGCCCTCGGGGCATGAATCAACACGAGTCAGCATCGATATGGCCATGATGAAATGGTAACTCAGTGGGATGCCTTTCGTCAACAACCGCGATGTTCGAAAACACTCGCTCTTCGCCTTCCGGCAATCACCGAATCCGTGCCTGGAATGCCACGACACCGCGCTGGCCGGGAAGCAGTTTGTCGTCGATCGCCCAGCGCAGGGTCAGCGAGCCCGCTTCGTTCGGTGTCGCGGTGAATGTGGCTGCCCGGTCCGACTTGGCGGTGTTGGGGATGTATTCCAGCCGGCCGGTCAGGCTGTCGCTGACGACCAGGTCGGTCATCGGCTCCGCGCCCGGGTTGCGGTAGCTGAGGTAGAACGTGACGATGTCGCCGATCTGCTTCGGGTTCGGCGGATCCATGCGCTTGTTCAGGATCAGGCAGCAGTCGCTGTAGGTGGTGATGTCGCCGGGCTCGCGC
>JBBQII010000241.1:0-6297 GCA_038324795.1 Gemmatales bacterium | reverse complement strand
AGAGCGCGAAGAAGTGCTCCATGAACCGGGCAACGCCGTTCCGACGCAACGACTGGAAAAGCTGATCGATGGGAAGCGGCATGATGTTCCAATCCAGCGCGGGATTCCGATGAATCAGCGACACGACGGCACGACGACGGCAGGCCACGGCGGGAAGTTCCCAAAGACTATCGTTCGTCGGCACGGGCAATCTGGAGCGGAAGCGCGCGATGAAACAAGGTATGCTGATTGCCGCGTGGATAGGCGCGGATGCACCGACCACGCGGAACATTCCGTTGGCCTTAACACCGCTACAACCGCGCTGTCCGGAACAACCGGTTGTCGTCAACCAACAGGGGGATGTCCGTAGTGGACACGTCCACGTGTGCGATCCGAAACGCAGAGATGTGCACACGTGGACGTGTACACTACGGACCGGAAAATGCTTTCACTCTCGAAGTACTCCATCGGCGTCGGCGATCGCTTTGCTCATCAGGCGAAGGCGCAACTCGAGGCATTCCGCCTCGCGGCCGAGCGCGGCGTGGAAGTCATCCCCGTCTGGAACAAGTCGAACCGCGAGCACACAATCATCGGCTCCGAGCCGGCGAGCGCCCGCGCCGCTGCCGATGCCGCCGTTCGCGACCTGCATTGGACCAAACCGTACCACGTTGATGCCGACCATATTCGCCTGGATACGGTCGATCGATTTCTGCCCGCCTGCGACTTTTACACGATCGACGTGGCCGACTCGATCAATCAGCCGGCCGATCGGCACGATGTTGCCCGGTTTGTTGAACACCGCTCGTCGCTCGCCGGCTGGGTGCGCGTTCCCGGCATCAGCGAACCTCTGGTAATCACCAAGGGCGACCTCGAGCATGTGGGGGCCCAGTACCTGAAGGCCGTGCAGGATGCGGGTGCGATCTACCGCAAGATTGCCGCTGCCAAGGGGGCGGCCAACATCATTGCGGAAGTCTCGATGGACGAGACCGACCTGCCGCAGACACCGCCCGAGTTGCTGCTGATCCTGGCCGCACTCGCGGATGAAGGCGTTCCCGTGCAGACGATCGCGCCGAAGTTCACCGGCCGCTTCAACAAGGGGGTCGACTACGTCGGCGATCTCGCGCAGTTCGAGAAAGAGTTCCGGCAGGACCTGGCCGTCATCGCATATGCCGTGGCCGAGTTCGGGCTGCCGAAGAATCTGAAACTTTCGGTGCATTCGGGCAGCGACAAGTTTTCGATCTATGCCCCCATCCGCCGCGCTCTCTCGCAGTTTAATGCAGGCCTGCACCTGAAAACAGCGGGCACCACCTGGCTGGAAGAAGTGATCGGACTGGCCGAGGCTGACGGCGAGGGGCTGGCCCTTGCGAAAGAAATCTACGCCAACGCGCTCGACAAGCGCGAGGCATTGTGCGCGCCGTACGCCACGGTGATCGACATCGATCCGCGGGCACTGCCTTCGGCTGAGACGGTGAACGCCTGGTCGTCGGCACAGTTCGTCGGAGCCTTGCGGCATGATCTGTCGTGCCCGCATTTCAATGCCAACATTCGCCAGTTGATCCATGTCGGCTTCAAGATCGCCGCGCAGATGGGCGACCGTTATCTGAGCATGCTGAAAACGTGTGAATCGAACATCGCCCGCAATGTGACGTTCAATCTCTTCCATCGGCATATCCAGCCGTTGTTTCTGGGAGACCGCTAACGATGTCGGATTTGTTCAGTCTGAAAGGCGAAACCGCCGCGGTTCTCGGCGGGACCGGGGTGTTGGGCGGCGGCATGGCCGACGCGCTGGCTGAGGCCGGAGCGAAGGTCGCCATCGTGGGTCGCAGCGAAGAGCGCGGCCTGGAGCGTGTGCGCGCCATCGAACAGGCCGGCGGGCAGGCGATCTTCGTCAGTGCCGATGCGTTGAACCGCGACTCGCTGGCCAACGCGCGTGACGCGGTGATCAAAGCGTTCGGCAGCGTCACGGTGCTGATCAACGGCGCGGGCGGCAACAAACCCGAAGGCACGATCGCGCCGGGCGGCGACTTCTGCAAGATGTCGCTGCAGGGGTGGGAGGACGTGTTCGACCTGAACCTCATCGGCGGAGCGCTGCTGCCGTGCCAGGTTTTCGGCGGGACGATGGTCGCGGCCGGGAAGGGCAGCATCATCAACATCGCGTCGATTTCGTCGATCCTGCCGCTGTCGCGTGTGGTGGCCTACTCGGCATCAAAAGCAGCGGTGTTGAACCTGACGCAATGGCTGGCCCGCGAATGGGCCACAAAGGGCGTGCGTGTCAACGCGATCACGCCGGGCTTCTTCCCCGCCGAACAGAACCGTCGGATGCTGCTGAAGGAAGACGGCACCTATACCGAGCGCGGCCAGTCGATCATCGGCCACACCCCGATGGCACGCTTCGGTGAAGCACGCGAGTTGGCCGGCGCGGTCGTCTGGCTCGCATCGCCGAAAGCGGCATCGTTCGTGACGGGGCAGAACATCGTCGTCGACGGCGGGTTTTCGTCGGTGACGATCTGACGAGTATTCACCTCGTTTAGCGTGCATCCCGACGGGATGCACGTGTTCTCACGACGCAGCGCTGCGGGGCACGGGAGAAACACGGTTGTCGAGTGAACTGCAGATCACGACCCGGGCGCAAAACCATGTCCTGACCAACGCCAACGTCTGGTCATTCGATTCATCTTCCATCGTCTATGATGGCCGTTCCGATGCCGCCGGCAGCCAGTTCGACGGAACGCAAATCGAACGCGTTGATGTGCGGACCAACGAAGTAGTCACGCTTTACGAATCGAGCGATGGTGCCTGCGTCGGCGTCGTTACCTGTTCGCCGACAGACGATCGCATCGTCTTCATCCACGGGCCGGAGAAGCCCACGCCTGAGTGGTCCTACAACGCGTGGCATCGCGATGGGACGATCGTTGCCGGCAACAAGGTGATGCCGCTGGATGCCCGCGACATCGTCGTGCCGTTCACGCCAGGGGCGTTGCGGGGCGGCAGTCATGTCCACTTGTTCGACGCAGCCGGGGATTGGATCTCGTTCACCTACGAAGATCATCTCCTGGCGCAACTCGACCCGGACGATCCGGCTCACGACGGCAACCAGCGCAACGTCGGCGTCAGTGCCCCTCTCCGCGGCGTGACAGTGCCGCATACGCATCCGCGCAATCGCGATGGTGGTTACTTCACCGTATTGGCGACTCGCACGACATCACGGCCGATCCCCGGCAGCGATGAGATCGTGAAGGCATGCGAGGAAGGTTGGATCAACTACCAGCGGCCCGATGGTTCGCGCCAACGGCATGCCCTTGCATTTCAGGGCACGGTGCTCGCGGAAAGCGGCAAGCCGGTCGTGGAAGTCTTCATCGTCGAACTGCCGGACGATCTCACCATTGCGGGTGACGGACCTCTCGAAGGTACCGCGACACGCCGGCCCGCTCCGCCACGCGGAACGGTCCAGCGCCGGCTGACGTTCACGGCAGATCGGCAGCACCCCGGCCTTCAGGGCCCGCGCCACTGGCTCCGCTCGTCGCCCGATGGCGGCCGTATCGCATTTCTGATGAAGGATGACGCTGGCAATTTGCAGATCTGGACGGTTTCGCCTCATGGCAGCGAACCGACACAGGTATCACGACATCCCTGGGACATCGCTTCCGCGTTCACCTGGTCGCCTGATGGACGTTCGATCGCCCACGTCATGGATCACAGTGTTTTCATCACCGATGTTGCTACGGGCGAAGGCCGACGCCTGACACCGCGCACGCCGGACGAAACCAGCCCCCGGCCCGAAGCATGCGTCTATTCGCCGGATGGCAACTGGATTGCCTTCGTTCGGTCGCTGCCCGCCGTCAACGGCCGGCAGAATCAGATCTTCATCGTTCCGGCTGTGCGATAGACTGAGCGAATGGAAAGCGACTTTCCCATACCGTCTACGATTGAAGTGGCCTCGCTGGCCGAGACAGAAGCGCTCGGCCGCCGCTTCGGCGCGATACTCGCGCCCGGCGACGTGGTCGCCCTGATCGGCCCCCTCGGGGCCGGCAAGACGCACCTGAGCCGGGCGATCGCCGTGGGGCTTGGCATTACCAACCCGCGGGCGGTGACGTCGCCTACGTTCGTGCTCATCCAGGAGTACCACGGCCCGGTGCCGATCTTCCACTTCGATGCGTATCGGCTCAGCGGTTCACGCGAGTTTCAGGACCTCGGCGTCGACGAATACTACGAAGCGGGCGGCGTCTGCCTCATCGAGTGGGCCGACCGCGTTGCTACGGCATTGCCGGCGCGATACATCCGCGTTGAGATTGAACCGCTGGATCAATCACGGCGACGGTTGACGGTCACGCGAGTTGGAGGCGAACATTCGTAATGAGCGGAAGGTTGCTGAACATCTTTGTCATTGCCGAATGTCCTGAAGCTGCCGTTCCATGAAGGCAATCTGTCGGTCGAGTTCGTCGAGCGAAAAGGCATTTAACCCATCCGAAGACGTCTCCGACCTGCCGAGCAGCCTATCCAGCATGCGAATCGAACTGATCTTCTCTTTCAACTGGCCGAGCTTCTCACCTTCCCGCCGACTCATCCGCACGTCAGTCTCATACGCCCGCTCGGATTCCAGGCGATCCTCGTAACGGATGCGCATGGCTTCATCTTTCTTCACCATGATGAGTTCCTTCATCGCCATCTGGAACACGGGCGTCTGCAACGCGGGAGGCAGCGCGTCTGGATCCAGCTTCTCCGCGTGGCGCAAAAAGTAAAGGTGACGAGCCGTTGCTCATGGTCAAGTGAAGGATGCGTGTGATGGCAGCAACCATCTTGGAGCACGCGTTTCGCGTGCTCCAAGACAATTCCGTCGTCCTTTACCATGTTCGTGCTCCGGTGAAGGGCGAGGTCCAGCCGCGGTGAGCCGTTGGCTCACCCGCTAAACGGATGCCGTCGCGGATCGTTCGCGGCACCCTACCCTGAAATCCGCCGGTACAGGTCGTCCACTACCCAGTGGAACGCCATCAGGTGGATTGATTCGACGATGCCCATGTCGTCGAGGGGGACGTGCATGTTGTGGTGGGCCATCGTTTGCAGTTTGCCGCCGGTGAAGCCGGTGCAGCCGTAGGTGGTAAGGCCCTGACGGTTGCTCCATTCCACGGCGCGCAGGATGTTCGGGCTGTTGCCCGAGCCGCTGATGGCGATCAGCAGGTCGCCCGGCGAAGCCAGGTTCTTCAACTGTTCAACGAAGACGCGGTCGAAGCCTTCGTCGTTGCCCCAGGCGAGGATGTACGGTGTGTTGTCGGTCAGACTGAGGATCTTCACGCGGCGCTTCGAGTCGTTGTCGAAGTCGGCCCGCTTGATCGTACCCTTGCCCACGTCCTCACAGAAATGCGAGGCGTTCGAGCCGCTGCCGCCATTGCCGATGACGAACACAAATCGGCCCAACTGGTAGCATTCGTAGATCAGGTCAGCGAGGTTTTTGATCGAGGCAGTGTCGATCCGGTCGAGTTCCTTCCCGACACGGTCGAGAAATTCGCGGGGGCCCATCGTTGCGCCAAGCATCTGAATCCTCCATCGGCGTGCTATCCTGCAAGGGTGGAAGTATAGCAATCGACACCGGATTTCTCCAAGAGGAACCTGCCCACGGCGACCGCTGTTCGTGTTGACATCGCCTCGCGTGAATCGCTACTATCCCCTCTCATCATCAACAGCATGCATGACGCATGCGAGCAACGCGCACGGAGGCAGCGACGATGGCCGCGGCCGGCATTTCCGTCAGTTCACTTGTACCCTTGCGCCAACTCGACGCCCTGCCCGACGACGCGGGCTGGCAATCCACCGGGCTGCATCCCGCGTTCGACGTTGCCGGGCCGTTCAAAGCAGGCTGGCACCGCGTCCAGGTGAAGCTGCGCCGACTCGACACACTGTCGGCGGAGCGCGTGCAGGCCGACTTCCGGGCCGACTACGGCGACGGCATTGAAGATGGCCCGCCGCTCGAACGGATCGTCTGGAACGCGGAACTCGATGAACGGCACATCTACTTTCAACTGCCGCAACCCGCACAGTCGCTGATCTTCCAACCACTGAGCGGCCCGGCCCCCTTCCGCGTTGAAGCGTTCGGCATCCATCGGCTGTCACGTGTCGGTTCGTTGTTCACTGCGGTGCACCACAAGCTGAAGTTGCTGCGCGAGTACAACTGCACCGGCCGGGTGATCCGCCGCGGGCTGGGAATGCTGCTGAGCGGCCGGTTCCTGACCGTCTGGCGGAAGCTGTTCAAGGCCCTGCCCGATACCCGGCGGTTCAACCCGGAAAGCGATGCCTACATCCGCTTGGTGGCCGGGCTGGGCCGAT
>JBBQII010000240.1:0-6304 GCA_038324795.1 Gemmatales bacterium | reverse complement strand
TTGCCTACAAACACCCACCCCCACCCCCCCCCCCCCCCCCCCCCCCCCCGACCCCTGACCCCTGACCCCTGACCCCTGCGCCTACTGAATCAACGCAACCTGAATGCCGCCTTGCATGATGCGTTCCATGGCGTAGCGCAGTTTCTCGATCCGTTCCTCGTAGTTGCCCACGATGATCTTGTACGGTTCGCGGTCGACGTACAGCGACTGGTAGTCCAGCGAATCGGTGTCCCAACCGTTGGCGGAAGGGGTCGGCGTCGTTTTGCCATCGATCTGCACGGCGGCGAGGAATCGCAGGGCTGCCGGCTGCATGGCCGAGGGTGTGCTGGCCTCGAACAGTTCGCCGAAGGCGATGGCGTGAACGCGGGCCGGGTTTCGGGCTGTCGAGTAGCCGGGGATGCCGTCGGTATCCATCGCCACGATCTGCCGGACGACGGCCCGGGCATTGTCCTTCGGCGGGACGTGGTGCACGGTGCTGTTGCCGATCAAGGAGATGCCGCCGATGCTGTCGTAGTACCAGCGGCCGACCGAGCCATCGCCGGTCTTCACCAGCGTGCCCTGGCAGGTGACGTTCGGCACGCCGTCCGTCTCGAAGATGACGACCTTGCTGGCCCCCTTGCGGCCGGTGTAGGTGCGGTTGTTCGCTTCTGCATTGCTGAGTTCGTTGAAGGCGACCATGAATCCCATCTGCGGGCCGGTATCGGTTCCTGCACTGGGGATGATGGTATTTCCGTCGAACGGCACCCCCGAGGGGTTGTTGCCGTCGATCCAGCCGGACGAGAACGGGCGATAAACCGAGGCGGCGTTCGACAGGTTGTCGAGCAGCGTGAACGGGTAGAACATCGCGTTCTGCATCTTCGCGTAGTTCTTCCCCATGCCGACGCGCACGGTGCTGTACCCCTGCGAGCCGGAGAAGAAGTTGAGCGACGCCAGGTCGTTCGGGTGGTTGTTCTTGATGTCTTCGATGGCGGCCTTGATGCCCACCTTCAGTTGCCAGCACGGTGCCTCATGGCAGGTGCCGGAGAAAGCCTTGCGGTGTTGCAGGTACGCCAGCATCGTCTGCGGGCCGAACCAGAACTGACCCCGCGGGTGGATGGGGTTGTCGTCGTACTGCATGTAGGGCACGGGGTTGGCCCCGGCCGCGGCCACCAGCGTCGCCCGCGGCGTGATCTTCGGCGTCAGAACGCTTGTCGACGGGTTGTTGTAGCTGAGGTTTGCCCCGGCCCGGTTGTTGCGGTTCGAAGAATTGGCACCGAACAGAATGTTGTCCTCATCGTAGCGACCGGCTCCGACAACGTAGTCGATGTAGTCCTTCCAGAAACGCTGTTCGACACTAGCGCTGCTCGCGGCCATGCCGGTCGACAGGTTGAGCGGAATCGTGTCGGGAATCGCGTCGTAGTAAACGACCCGGCCGGAGCGCAGGCTGGGCGGCAGCGTCTGCGGGCCGCGTTTGAGCCACTTCAGAACGTTGTCGTAGTTGATGACGAAGTTGGCGTTCGAGCCCGGGTTCTGCAGCTTCCATTTGCCGGTCGAGTCCCAGAGCATGCTGTTGTCGCGGGTGTCCTGCGCTGAACCGCTGCGGGCGAGGAAGAAGCGCCGTCGCCAGTCGCCCGCCTTGTAGCCGCCATCGCCGATCTGGCCGACCGGGGCGCGCGGGTCGGGCGGCCACATGTAGAACGTTCTGCCGTAGTGGCCGGGCCCCGTGGTGAAGCCCTGGAAGCGGCTCGACGTCGGCTTCAATGCACCGGTGCCGAAGTCCCAGTCGTAGCCGTTGGTTTCGAATGTCGCGTTGCGTGTCGTGGCCGTCACCGAAGCGCGGGCGGTCCCGACGACGTCGGCGGGCGTATGGGCATACTGGTCGGGCGTCGGCGCGGTCGTGCCGGCGACCGTCACGCTCTGGCGGAGCGGGAACTTGTCGCCCACGAAGCCGCTGGCGTTCTGATTGGCGAACGTCGCCGGTGCGGGGGTGATGATCCCGGTCGGGTTGCCGCTCGTGGAACTGTTGACGTTGGTGAAGGTCGGAAACGCCCCGCCGCGGATGAACGCCCTGGTGCCGTTGTCCGCCTGAACGTAACTGTCGATGACCGCGGGGCCGTTGCGCGTGGTGGTGGTCAGGTTGTTCTGGGCGTAGACCTGGCCATCAAAATCGACGTAGGGGAAGACCCGCTGCATCGGCGTCGGCGGTACGTAGGTGTTCAAGTTCGCAGGCGTCGATCCGGGCGCGGCCGGGTCGAGGACCATGCCGACCCCGCCCCAGATCGACCAGGGGCCGAAGCGGGGAAAGTCCGGGTCCGGATTCAGCGAGCCGTTGACGGCACTCCACGTCGCGGTCAACGGCCACGCGGCCTGGCTGCAGTAGCTCATCGAGCCCGACAGGTCGAGGATGATGGCCACGTCGCGCGGGCGGTGCACGGCCGTCGCCTGAGCGCTGACCGTGACCGACTGAATGCCGAGCACCTTGGCGAACACGGTCGGCTGCTCTCTGACGAGTGTGACCTGCATCGCGCCGTAGGCTTCGTTGTCGCCCGGCGAGGTGTTGAAGACTGCCTGAAATCGCTGAGCGGTGGTGTCGTAGCGGTAGATGCCCGCCTGCACGTTGGTGACCTGCCCGGTGGTAATCGAATTGTTGAGGATGCGGTTGCTGGTCGCTGCCTCATTGGCTTCCGCCATGGCCGCGGTCACGTTGTTGCTGCTGGTCTTGCCGTCGAGCGTTCGCGCCCCGGCCAGTGCGGCGATATCGGCCGCGTTCTGCGCCTGCGACCGCGCGACCACCATCAGGCCGATGTCGATGGCCAGCGCGACGAAGCCCATCAGGCCGATCAGGCAGACGGCCACGGTCGGTACCACTGCCCCGCGGCGGCGATCAGTTGAAGCAATCATCACCGGTGTCTCTCTTTGTAACTCTCATTAAGTCAACGACCCCCGACCGTCAGAGAGGGGTGAACGCAACCCCCTCCCTGACGGTCGGGGCTCGTTATCGACAGTTTTCTCTCAGTTCGCTTCGCTGCTCGACATCACGGTAATCTGCACGGGAACCGTTGAATCCATGAACAGCAGCGGGGGCAGCATCGGCTTAAAGTCGCCGGTGATGCGCACTGCGATCTTCCGGCTGAACGGGGCGTTGTTCCAGGCCATCCCCGGCGACGCCTGAACCACGGGCGGGGTCTGCGCCAGGCCATCCGGATCGACGGCGAAGATCTCGACCGTCAGGTTGTCGAAGCTGCGATCCATGCCGCCCAGGCCGCTGCCGATGGTCGTCGTGCCGAGCTTGCCGGTGCGGACGATTGCTTCCAGATCGGCCGCGGTGATCGATGTCGGTTCGCCGGGCATCGTGCCGCCGTTGGTGTGCACCACCGCGAACCGGGCCGTGTCCCGTGCCGAGTTGTTGGCGATGTGCATGAAGTACAGCAGCCGGCAATATTCGAAGATGCCGAACAGCATCATGAACAGCAGAATGCTGACGACGCCCATTTCAACGGTGGTCGCCGCTCTTCGTGTGTTGGTCTTCTTCAGCAACATAGATCTCTCCTCCAATTGCGGAATTCGGAACTCGGAATGCGGAATTCAGAACAGGATGCGGAACACCTGCTTCGGTACTCCATTCCGCATTCCGAATTCCGAATTCCGAATTTCTTCCTACGGGTTCCACCCTGGCAACGACGGATTCAGCGTGAACGGGTCGTCGACCATCATCTGCCAGATGCATTCGCCGTTGAGCGTGGCCGGGTTGATGATGCTCATGTTCGTCCAGCGCAGATTCTCATACGGCAGCGTGACACGCACGCGGAAGCGTTGATTCTTGATGCCCTGATAAGGATTCGTCGCGGAGGTATCGCCTTCGAGGAACTCGAAGGTTACCTGCAGTCCGTCGAGATTTTTGATGCCCGCGCCGCGCAGATAGTCGCGGACAGAATCTTCGATGTTCGGCGAACTGCCCGTCAGACTGATCTCGGTGTTGCTGCCGTCGATATTGACGATGGTCGCCTGCGAGGCGAGACGGGCCCCGTCGCGTGCGGCATTGTTCATGATCTGCTGCAGCTGGATCAGCCGACCGACTTCCCAGACGCCGATCAGCACCAGCACAAGTAGCGGCAGCACCACGGCGAATTCGACCGCGGCCGCCCCGGGGCGTACGCACAGCCTGGCTTTTGAACGCATGACGTGATCCCTTTGGCGGCTGACGGAATCGGCAGACCGCGCATCAACAACCCGACAGGAAATGACTGAATAACCATCGAAACCGATTCAGGCGGTTCACTCAATGGGTAAACCCTGCCGATCGCAGCGGGAATGCGGGCGGATGACGGTATAATCGTCACGGTTGGGAAAACGGGACCGATTGGGCCGGCAATACTGCCGACGCCGGCAAGCGGCGACTGTCATATATCATCACGGTCGGACGCGTCAGGGACGGAACAGAAGGCGGGATGCGAACACCATGGCCGATTTGCAGCATGAATGCGGGGTCGCGGCACTGTACCACCTGCCCGGCGGACCATCGCCGCTGGTGCTGAAAGGGGACCCGAAACTCACGTCCTATATGATGCCGCGGATGCTCCTCGACTTGCAGAATCGCGGACAACTGGCAGCCGGGTTCAGCACTTACAACCCCGAACGCGACCAGATTGTCGAAACCTACAAGGAGATCGGCTCGGTCATCGAGGCGTTTCGGCTGAATCACCAGGGCAAGTTCGAGAGCATGATGAAGGACAACGCCGGCATGGCCGCCATCGGCCATGTCCGATACGCGACGTGCGGTGCGAACACGCGGTCGTATGCCCAACCGTTTGAACGCCGGCACGGTTGCAAGTGGAAGTGGTTCGCCTTCGCGTTCAACGGTCAGTTGGCCAACTTCCCCGAACTTCGCGAAGAACTGCTGTCGCTGTCCGATTATCACCTGACGCGTGAGAACGATACCGAAGTGATCATGCACTTCCTCGCTCATGCACTGCGCGGGGATGAAAAGCCGGACCTCGTGAAGGTTTTCGGCGAACTGAGCGAGAAATTCGACGGCGCGTACAACATTGTCTTCATGAACGCGATGGGCGACATGGTCGTGCTGCGCGACCCGAAAGGGATCCGCCCGCTCTGCTACTCATTCGAGAACAACCTGTTTGCCGCCGCCAGTGAGAGCGTGCCGCTGTTCAACCTCGGGTTGCGCGACATCCGCAACGTCGAACCGGGCGAGATGATCGTCATCGAGAACGGGCAGCTTCGCCATGCCCGCTTCGCCCCGAAGCAGAAGCCGGCTCATTGCTTCTTCGAATGGATCTACTTCGCCAACGTCGCCAGCTCGCTGGATGATCGCAGCGTCTACCTTTCCCGATCCGCTCTTGGCAAGGAACTCGCCGCCCAGGAGCGCAAGTACGGCAAGGTCACGCTCGATGAAGACACGATCATCGTCCCCGTGCCGGATACCGCGAAGGCCGCCGCCGATGCGATGGCCCACTCGCTGCGCCTGCCGTGCCTCGAGGGGCTGATGCGCAACCGGGCCATCGGCCGGACGTTCATCGAGGGTGCCAACCGCGGTGACCGCGTCCGCCTGAAGTACACGCCGTTGCCCGAAGTGCTGAAGGGTAAGCGCGTGCTGCTGGTGGAAGATTCGGTCGTCCGCAGCACTACGCTGCAGGCGCTGCTGCACCACCTGCGCGAACGCGGCGGCGCGCGGGAGATCCATGTGCGCGTCGCCTGTCCGCCGATCGTCGCGCCGTGCTTCTACGGCATCGACATGTCGACGGTGAAGGAACTGTTCGCGCCGAAGTACATGGCCGGGATGAAGCCGACGCTGGAAGAACAGGATCAGATGGCCAGCGACCTGGGGGCCGACAGCCTGCTCTACCTGCCGATGGAAGCGATCGCGCGCTGCGTCGGGCTGGATGCGGATCATCTCTGTCAGGCGTGCATCACGGGCAAATATCCGACTGCGGCGGGTGAGCGCCTCTATCAGTTGGCGCTGCGGCCCGACGCAAGTGCCAGCCGCACATACGACATTTCCACCAACGGTCACGCGAAAGCGGTCGAAGTGGCCGCGGTTCGTTAGTTCAGAGTCAACGCTTCATCTTCGGGTAGCCGCATTCGCCAGAATGCGGGAGGCGAGACGTCAGTCCGCATACCGCAAGTTCGGCTATTCCTTACTCTGGCCGTTCATGAAGAACTTCGCGGCGGCGATCAGCGGGTTCGGGGCCACTGCCCCCAGCCCGCAGATCGCTGTCTGGCGCAGGTAGTTGCCGTATTCACCCAGCGTAGCGGCCACGTTGGTGAACACCTGTGCTGGAATGGCCGGGGGCTCGCCGTCGGCATCGTT
>JBBQII010000239.1:0-6320 GCA_038324795.1 Gemmatales bacterium | reverse complement strand
GGCAACGGCCATTCGCCTGTTTCATGCCAGATCTCGTAGCAGGCGAGCCAGCGCCAGGCTGCCAGCACGGCGAAGACGCTGGTGAAGCGGGCGGCATCCCATCGGCTGGTTTCGCGGGTAGAGCCCTGCCTCCAGAGACAGAGGGTCTGCCCTTCAAGCAAGTGCGGGCAATGCTTCAGCGGCGTCACCACACGCGTTTCGGGCGGCACGATCGGGTAGCTGCTCGGCAGACGTGTTTCAACGGAATAGCGGTTGTGTCCCGGCTTCAACACGTAACGCAGCACTAGCGCGGTGCCCATGCGCGTCACCTGGATCCGAAAGGCCGGGTCTCGGCCTTCGTTGTAGCGTTCGATGGCCGGCACCTCGACGCACAGCAACCGACGCTTACCGGATTCGGAATCGAGTAGGCCCATCTTGCAATTCAGAATGCGGAGCTCGGAATGCGGAATTCAGAACGGAATCTGATCCTCTGAATTCCGCATTCCGAGTTCCGCATTCCGAACTTCTCTCAGTAGTGGCACGGGACGGACCGGATGGCACTGATGACTTCTTCGTCGGGGACTTCGTCGGCGCTGCCGGCAAAGGAGGTATCGCGGCGATCGAGCAGCAGGACGCGCCCCTGCTCCGCGTTGCCGCGCAACGCGTTGGTGAGTTGCTTTCGTTCCAGTTCATCAAGCGGACGAAAATCCATGACCAGGTCCTCCCATGGGCGATTGACCAGAAAAACCGGGGCGATCCGTATCGCGTCAGTTGCACAGTTCCGCCAGCATCGCGAACACACCACGATCAACGCGGTCGTCGCGGAACTGCGCCATCTGCACTTGTTCGCCGTCGATCAGCAGATAGCGGACATCTTTCCCTTCCATCACGACCCGTATCACGCGGCCCTGGTCGGGCAGCGGTACGTCGCACACGAGGGCCGCCTTCGTGCTTCCCTCGATCACGTCGAATTGTACTCGAACCAGTTGTCCAGCCAACCTCAGTAGTCGGCCGGCCTGTGTTTCCAGTTCTGTCCAGACTGCCCGCAACGGGGCCGCCCGGTCAGCGCCCGGGATGTTCTTCACTGGCAGCGGCTGATAATTGCGGGCGCCGGATTGCAAAGAATACCAAGTGAACGCCAGTGCCCCATCTGTCTGCACATGCAGTGCCGACATCCAGGAATCGTTCCCGGCGGCGTCGGCCGTTCCAATCGCGAATACGCCTTCCCGACCGCGCAGGCCTTCGACCCACTCGATATCGCCGCGGTAGTCGCCATCGCTGGGGTGCCGCATCGACCCCGGGTGCGTGTGCACGATGCCCAGCATCGTCAGTTGCCGATTTCCCTGTCGCAGGATTCGCGTGCCCAGTTCCTGTGCCAGCGGGTTGAACCGCACATGAGCGCTGCCCGCTTCGCGGTGCTCGCCGGCCGGCAGCGTGGCCATCACTGTGGCTTCATCGGCCGTGCGAACACCCAGCAACGCCCAGCCGATCTCTTCATGCCCACGTTCGGTCGCGCGGTGGGCCGCATACTCGGCGAACAGCGTCCGGTTGACTTCCTCGGTCAGAACAATCCGCGTCAGTGGTCTCAGTTCAGCGGGAGAGCGAGGTACGTCGTTCGCCGCTTGTGGCGTCGTCGCCCACCGCCGCCGCAGATCACGGACGAGCGCCTTCAGTGTGTCGCGGAATGCAATGGTTGTTCTCCCATGGAACAAGCATACCCGCTAATGGGTTGTCAGTCAAAATCGTTGTGATCGTTACGACCCGCACATTCGGTCAGCTCATCATGATCGTTACCGCCGGCGCAGGCGGGGAAACCTGCGGAAACGGCGTTGCCTTTCATGTTGACATCACCCCCCGCACCGTTACGATGGAACAGACGTAAAAAATCCCAGTCATTTGCATTGAAGAAGATCGCGCCGTTCGGCAATAGTGCTAACCATCTCAATACGGCGTGATCGACTTTTCCTTTCAGGTTGCCGAGCGGAGTGTCCTCCATGGCCAAGAAGAAAAAAGCAGCGTCCAGCGGATCAAGCGTCGGGCTGATCCTTACCCTGATTTTCTTTGTGCTGACGACGTTTATCGCCGGCTCGCTGGCGTACTTCGCGTACGAAGAAATCGAAGGGCACAAAGCCGAGGCCGCCAAGGCCAAGAAGTCCCAGGCCCTTGCCGACGCCCAGTTCAAGGAAGAACGCGTACGCAAGGTCATGCTCCGCGTCGCCATCGGCGTGGATGACCCGGCCGACCGGCAACTGCTCGTTGCCGAACTCGACCCGCAGCGCGTGGCGGTCAAGGAAGAATACGACCGCATGAAGATCGGCCTGGAAGGCAAGATTCCCGAAGAACTCGATCCGAAGGACAACAAGAAGAAGTCTGCCTTCTACTGGCCGCTGCTGGCCATGAATGCCCAGCAGCTGCAGGATGCGACCGTGGACGTCGACGGGACCACGAAGGATCCGGCCGCCATTGCCGCCGACCCGGCCACCAAGCCGTTCAAGACCATCCCCGAGATGATCGGCATCTATGCCGCCCGGGCCGACGCGGCCGATGCCCGCGAACGGAACACTGTCGCCAAGGTCGACGATCTCGAGAAGCGCGTCAGCGCCACGCAGGTGAACAAGGACAAGATCGAGAAAGACTTCAACGACGCGCTTGACCGCATTCGCAAGGAGACGGACGCCAAGCACGTCAAGCTCGATGGCGATTTCCAGGCACTGGCCCGCAAGCACCTCAACGACGCCAAGGCCGCGCTCGACCGCGTGCGTGACCTGGGTACGGCCGACAACGCCAAGGCAGACCAGATCGCCGCCCTCAACGGCAAGATGACGCAACTGAACGACCTGCTCGACAAGCTGCAGAACCAGGCTGCCTCGTCCAGCCGCTCGGCTATCGGTGTCGACTTCGTCAACCTCGAGGAGAAGAAGGGCGAGATCGTCCGCAAGGAAGAAGGCGGCTACGTCGTCATCAACATCGGTTCGAACAAGAAGATCCGCCCGCAGGTAACCTTCCTCGTCGTCAGTGCCGACATCTCCTGGCTGGCGCTGATCGAGAAGGAAGAATCGCTGAAGAAATCAAGCTACAGCAACGACCGTATTCCGTTCCAGGACAACCCGTACGTGAAGGCCGGCATCGAAGTCGTCGAAGTGCTGGGGCCCGATACGTCGCGAGCCAAGGTGCTGTTCGAGAATGAACCGATCCGCAATCCGATTCAGATTCGCGACCAGATCTTCAACCTGGCCTGGGAGCCGTCCGAGGAAATCCGCATCGCCTTCGCCGGCATTGTCGACCTCGACGGTGACGGTCTGGACAACAACGATGACTTCCTGCGCCTGCTCGAGCGGCAGGGTGTCGTGGTCGACGAGTATCTCAAGCTCAAACCGATCGAAATGGTCAAGCGCGACAAGGTCGGCATGTCGCTGCGGACAAAGTACCTCGTGATTGCTCCCGACCCGCGGCTTGATGCGTTCCCGATCAATGCAGCGGCCGAAACGCCGCAGGTGACGCAGATCAAGAAAGCGATCGAACAGATGAGCGAGATCAAGGGCCGTGCCCGGGAACTCGGCGTGCAGGTCATTGAGGCACGCAAGTTCCTCGCCATGATCGGCTACCGCCTGCCGAAGAATCCGCTGCCGCCCCAGTACGGTGCCAGCGCTTACTTCGAACCGAGCGCTCCGCCCCCCCAAATGAAGAAGGACGGCAACTGATCAATCTCAAGGCGAGCGGGGGGCGTCAGCCCCCTGCTCCGCGTTTTCTCTCTACAATTCCCCGCATGGACGCCATTCCCTCCCGCCGACAGTTCGCGCAGGCACTGGCCGTGCTGGCCGGTGCCACTGCCCTTCCCATCGCCGCTCAAGCGCAGACACCGATCCCCGACGCCAAGGCCTACGCGGCCGCGCTGGAGACCGTCATTCGTCACCGCTTCGGTCGACAACTGACGGACGATCAGGTGAAACGGCTTCAGGCAACGCTCATCAACCGTCGCAATGCCGGCGAATTGCTCAAGCAAGTCGAACTCGCCAACGGCGATGACCCAATCGTCGCTTTCCGTGCCGACCTCCCTTAAACCTCCGGTGCCGTCATGATCGACGAGGCTGTGTTCTACCTGCCGATCCGGGAACTGCACGCGCGCATCCGTTCCGGAAAACTGTCGATCATCGAACTGACGGCCGCTTGCCTGAAGCGGCTGGAGGATGTCGGCGGCCGGCTCAACGCGGTCGTGACGCTCACTAGCGACCTGGCGATGAAGCAGGCCGAGGTGGCCACGAAGGAGTTGAAGGAGGGCAAGGACCGCGGCTTCCTGCACGGCATCCCCTGCGGCGTCAAGGATCTGCTGGCGACGAAAGGCATCCCAACTACATGGGGAGCTGCCCCGTACCGCGATCAGGTGTTCGATTTCGATGCCACGGTGGTTCAGAAGCTGCGTCAGGCCGGGGCGATCCTGTGCGCCAAGCTGGCGATGGTCGAACTGGCCGGCGGCTTCGGTTACAACAATGCCGATGCCTCGTTCACCGGCCCGGGACTGACGCCGTGGAACCGCAAATTCTGGTCGGGCGGCTCATCGACCGGCCCCGGCTCGGCCGTGGCGGCCGGGTGTGTGCCGTTCGCGATCGGCTCGGAAACGTCCGGGTCGATCATCACGCCCGCGGCCTACTGCGGCGTGACCGGGCTACGGCCCACGTATGGCCGGGTCAGCCGCTACGGGGCGATGGCGCTCTGCTGGTCGCTCGACAAACTGGGTCCGATGGCACGCTCGGCAGATTGCTGCCACTTGGTGCTCAGGGCGATCCATGGCGCTGATCCGAACGACCCGACCAGCGTGACGCGCGACCTGAATTACGATGTCGAACTGCCGAAAACCCGCTTCAAGATCGGCATCGTGAAAGGGGCCACTGACGGTGTGCAGCCGGCGGTGAAGAAGAATTTCGAGGATTCACTCAAAGAGCTGGCGAAGTTCGCCGACATCGCGGATGGGGAAGTGCCGTTGCCCGACCTGCCGTTCGGTGCGGCCGTCGGCACGATTGTTTCCGCAGAAGGGGCCAGCGCATTCCGCGACCTGATCGAAAGCGGCCGGGTGAAGGGGCTGCAGAACGAAGCGGACCGCACGGGCGGCTATGCCGGGTTGATGGTCCCCGCAGTCGACTACCTGCAGGCACTGCGCGTGCGCGGCAGGATGAAACGCGCGATGGCGGAAACGTATGAGAAGTTCGACGCCCTGATTGCCCCGTCGCGCAGCACGGTTGCCCCGCCGATCGATAAGGACTTCGATCAATCGTACCCCGGCTTCCACGGCGGCGCGGGCACGGTTATCCCCGCCGGGAACGCGGTCGGGCAGCCGGCCGTATCGGTTCCGAACGGTTTTGGTGAGAACGGCTTGCCGACTGGGATTCAGTTCACCGGAAAGATCTGGAGTGAAGAAGTGCTACTTGTATTGGCGCGACTGTATCAGCGCGAGACGGTATGGCATCTTAAAAAGCCGCTTGCGACATCGCCATGAGTTTTCGTCATGGCGACGCCGCAAGCGGCGGGGATCAGTCACTGATGTTGCTCAGGAAGGTTTCATACGTCACGCGGGCGACGTGTTCCTTCTCCTGCTGGGTCTTCAACTTCGTGTGCAGATCGTCCATTTCCTTTTCCTGATCGTCGAACTTCTTCAGGTACCGCGTGTAGGCCTCCGAATCCTTCGGCACTTCACGCAGGTTCTGACGGATCCGGTTCTGATCAGTGGTGATCGTCTGGATCCGCGTGTTGATGTTCGTGATCTCGCGGCGGATGTCGTCGAAACCGGCCTTCAGGGTCAGGGCCTGATTCAGCTTCGCCTTCAACTCCGGCGTTGCCTCGTTCAGCGAGAGGAAGAATCGGATCTGGTTCTCCGCCCCGTTGGTCAGCGTGATGGTGGCCCCCTGCGTGCGTTCCTCAATGACGCTGTAGCTGAGGTCTTTCTTCGATGTCACCGGCACTGAGAAGCGGAACACGTCGGCCGCTTCCTCCGCGGGCTTGTTGTCGCCCTTGAAGGCGAAGCCCTGGCCCTTGCGGTTCGGGTGTTCGATCAGCACCGTACGATCGAAGTCGCTGCGGTTGCTGATGTCGTAAACCTTCTCTTCACGGATGAGGGTTTCCGTCGAGACGATCCCCTTCACCGCTTTGACCTTGGTGATCTTCGACGAGTTGTTGCCGTTCTTGACAGCGACCTCGGTGCCGAGATCGATCGCGTAGCTGACCAGGCGTTCTTCGCCCGGCTGCAGGTCAAGTACACGCGTGTCACCGGCGTAGGTGGATCCTTCAAACACCGTGATCGGCCCCTGCGACAGGTTCATGCCGGTGCTGTTCTTGAACTTCAGGCCCAG
>JBBQII010000238.1:0-6345 GCA_038324795.1 Gemmatales bacterium | reverse complement strand
ATGGATCAGATGAAGCAGGAGGGCTACAACGTGATCCGCCTGCCGTACAGCGATCAACTGTTCGCGTCGGGCAGCAAGCCGAACGGCATTGACTACTCGAAGAACCCCGACCTCGTCGGCCTCAACGGTCTGGGCGTGATGGACAAGATCGTCGACTATGCGGGCCAGATCGGCATGCGCATCATCCTCGATCATCATCGTTCGAGCGCCGGCGACGGGCCGAACGCATCCGGCCTATGGTACGACAGCGCCTACCCCGAATCGACGTGGATCTCGAACTGGACGATGCTGGCATCGCGCTACGCCAACAACTCGGCCGTCATCGGGGCGGATCTCGCCAACGAGCCGCACGGCCCGGCCACGTGGGGCACGGGTACCGCCAACGACTGGCGCCTCGCCGCCGAACGCGCGGGCAACGCCATCCTGGCGGTGAACCCCAACTGGCTGATCATTGTCGAAGGGGTCGAGTCCGGCCCGTCAGGCAACAACTGGTGGGGCGGCAATCTCTCGGCCGCGGGGCAGTTCCCGGTACGGCTGAACGTGGCCGACCGACTGGTCTACTCGCCGCACGACTACCCGGCCTCGGTCTACAACCAGGCATGGTTCAGCGACCCGAACTATCCGAACAACCTGGCCGCGATCTGGGACAAGAACTGGGGCTACCTGTTCCGCACCAACACCGCGCCGATCCTGCTCGGCGAATTCGGCAGCAAGCTGCAGACGCCCAGCGACCAACTCTGGGCGCAGAAGATGGTGCAGTACATCCAGGGCGATCTCAACACCGATGGCACCAACGATCTGGCGCCCGGGAAACTCGGCATCAGTTGGACATGGTGGTCGTGGAACCCGAATTCGGGAGATACCGGCGGCATTCTGAAAGACGACTGGCGCACGATCGATCGGACGAAGACCGCCCTGCTCGATCCGATCGAGTTCACGCTGCCCGCTGCCACCGGCGGCGCAACGACGACCACCACCTCGGCCAACTTCACGGTCACCCTGTCGAAGGCAAGCACGACACCGGTCACAGTGAGCTACGCCACGGTTGACGGCACCGCCAAAGCAGGGACCGACTACCAGTCCCGCATGGGCACGCTGACATTCGCGCCCGGTGAATTGTCGAAGACGATCACGGTGCCGGTGATACGGGACAAGGTGGCCGAGTCGACCGAGTCGTTCACGCTACAGTTGTCGAGCCCGAGCGGGGCAACGCTGGCGATCGCGCAGGCTGTCGGCACGATCACCGATGACGATGCCGGCACCACGCCGACCCCGCCGCCGGTGGTCACACCGCCGCCGGTGGTGACGCCCCCGCCGACGACGAAACCGTCGAACGTGACGTTCACGAAGACCAATACGTGGAGCACGGGTCTGACCGCGGAGATGGCAATCACGAACACCAACACGAGTGCGCTGAGCAACTGGACGCTGGAATTCGAGTACGCTGGCGACATCACCAACATCTGGAACGCGAAGATCGTCAGCCGCGTGGGGAACAAGTACGTGATCAAGCCGGTATCGTACAACAGCACGATTGCGGCCGGGGCAACAGTGAAGTTCGGCTTCCAGGCGACCGCGAGTTCAAGCGTCGCACCGCCGAGCAACATCAAGCTGATGTGACAGCCAGGCGGTCAGCCGTAAGCGCAAGCGAAGGAATCAGCGTTCTGACTCCTTCGCTTGCGCTTACGGCTGACGGTGTGGTGCCTTGCGGCATCAAGTGGTGCTACTGCCCGTCCTTCGGCTTCATGTCCAGGATGTCGGCGACGTTGTCGATGACGAGGCTGGCGGGCTTGGTGGGTTGGTGGTAGCCCCACATCGAGTGCATCATTTCGTAGGCCATCAGCCCGGCGATGAAGACGATGAAGATGGTCGGCAGCATGAAGATCGCGGGCATGATGCCCCAGGGGGCGGTCTGCAGCACGACCACGCGTTCTTCGATGACAGGTTCGACGTCGCCCTGCTTGATCCCCTTCAGCGCTCGGCTGGCGGAGACGCTCTCATCCAGGTCCATCTCGTCGAAGCTGACGTTGTCGCTGTCGATCTCGATATCGGATTCGTCGTCCTCGACGACGGCGCGCTTCTTCTTGCCCGGCTTGCGGACCGGCTCATCAATCTCGTCATCGAGTACGATCGCCTCGCTGCCGCTTTCGTCGTCCTCGGCTCCTTCGTCGATCGCCAGATCGAAGTCGCTGCTTTCGAGATCAGTGTCGGCTTCGTCGATCGCGACCGCTTCCGACGCGGAATCGTCATCCAGCGCCGGGATCTCAAAATCAGTCTCGAAGATATCGTTCTTCTTGTCGTCTTCTTCGGCTTCGAGACTGACGTCGGCGAACGAGTCGCTGTCGTCGGCAGTCAGTTCGACCGAATCATCAAGGTTGAGGTCGAACTCACTGTCCTGTGATTCAATCTTCTTCGACGACGGGCTGAGGTTCTTCGATGAGGCCAGTTTCTTGCTCGATGCCCCCGGCTGATCCAGCGACAGCTCGAAGTCGACTTCGTCGTCGTCCTTCGGCTTGGGCAGCTTCTTCGAAATGCGGCCGGAGTCGAGGTTCACGGCCGGGATCTTCTTCGAGTTGCGTTCCAGCGACACGCCGGCATCGCGCGGCCGATTGATGTTGATGCCGCTGGCCAGACCGGCCTTGCTGTCGCCGTCGGTCGTCGAGGGGAGATCGCCCAGCGAAATCTCGTCGCTGCTGTCGTCGGCCAGCGACAGTTCGAATTCATCGCTGCTGTCGGGGTCGAGATTCAGTTCGAACTCGCTGCTGTCATCATCCTTCTGGGGCGGCGGAGCCTTGCCCGACTTCGGCGGGGGCAGCTTCGATGAACTCATCCCCTTGATTCGGCCCGAACCGGCCAGCTTCGACGACGACCCGCCGCGGGGCAGGATGTCGAGTTCAATCTCGTCCGACGGTTCTTCCACGGTGGGTCGCTTGATCTTGCCGCTCTGTCCCAGGCTGACGTCGCTGTCCGGCTTCGGGCGTACCGGCTTGAGCTTGCTGCTCGACTTCTTCGACGGCTTGCCGTCTTCGTCGGCCATCAGGAACACATCGCCCAGGTTCAGTTCCGCTTCGGTCAGCCGCAGCACGGCTCCGTCGTCGTCCTCATCCTTCGGCTTGGCGATCTGCTTCTTGCCCGAAGGGGCCTTCGTCGATTTCGGCGCGTCGTCGTTGGCGAGGTTCAACTCGAGCGGGACTGTCATTTCGTCGCTGCTCGGGTCGACCATCTGCAGTTCTTCTTCGCTGCCGAAGCCGAGACTGCGACGGAGTTCCTCGATGTCCGTGGGTTTAAAACGGAACGTGCTACCGTCCCGGATCTTCGAGATCGTCTTGAACATCGTGTCGGTCTGCAGCTTCTGGCGGAACATGGAGGGGGTGATCTCCAGGCGCTCCGCGGCTTCTTCGAGCGTGATCAGCTTTTCGGCAGCCATGGTAGTTCTCGACGACGCAGACGGACAGACCCGTGATGGCAGGCGCGTACGCCTGCTCCATCACCATTCTAAACCACGACGCGCGGGACACAAGGGATCATGAAGCAGGCGAAGCAAGGCAACCGCGCGGAATCGGGCAGGCCGAAACGGTTGTGCGGACAGGAACGATTGGGCGGCGGCGGGTGGAACGATCTGCGATGGGACGGAACCGCGATCACTCTGCCGGTGAAGACGGGAACCACGAATAAAACGAAGCACACCAATAAGAACAGTTTGGCGAAGAAGCCGGTTCTGATTCGTGTGATTCGACCTGTTCGTGGTTCAGTTTCTCGTGTTGAACGGGCATCCCGTCGGGATGCACGCTGAAAAACTCTGCCCGTGATCAACGCTTCTTCTTTTTCTTCTTCGTTCTGTCAGGAGGTTCCTGGGTGCGGCGGAACTCCTGCTGTTTCTGGGCTTGTTCGAGGACGTCCTTCCACTTCGCGCCCCATTCCTTCTTCTTCTTGCCCCACCAGCCCAGCGGTTTCTGTTCTTCCACTTCGTCACGCCGGTTGTTCCCGGCATACGGCTGCGGCGGCGGCGGGGCGGCCGTTTCACCGTTCTCGTCCGGCTTGGTCGCCTTGGGCATGAAGCGGCGTTCGATCAGTCCCCACAGCGAACCGATGATGAAGTAGATGCACAATCCCGCAGCCACCTTGTAGAACATGAAGCCGAAGAAGATCATCATGTACTTCATCATCTTCTGCTGCGACTGCACCTGCGGATCGTCGGATACCGGCATCATCTTCTGCTGCTGGTACATCATCAGACACACCGCGATGACCGGCAGGACGTTGAAGTACGGCCCCAGGTACAGCGATGAGCCCATGTCTTCCGGTGAACTGATGAACGGAATCCGTTCGGTCCACCAGATCGTCATGTCCGGCGCGGCCAGGTTCGGGACCCACAGGAACGAATCGAGCCGGAAGAAGACGCTTTCCTGCAGCGCGAAGTACAGGCCCGTCAACATCGGCATCTGCAGCAGCAAAAGGAAGCACCCGCCCATGGCCCCCAGCGGGTTGACTTTGTGCTCGCGGTACAGTTGCATCTTGGCTGCGTTCATTCCCTGGTAGTCGCTGCCGTACTTCTCCTGCAGTTTGCGGATTTCCGGCTGCATCTTCGCCATCTTCGCCTGCATCACCATGCCGGAGTGAGCCTGCCTGCGGCTCAGCGGGAACAGCATCAGCCGCATCATCAGCGTGACGAGAATGATGCAGATGCCGCGTTCCGGCGCGATCTGGTACAGACCCCACAACAGGTAGTGCACGATGTTGGTGAACATGACCACCGCGTCGGTCCAGTAGATGGCATTCGCGAAACGGCCGAGCGCGTTGGGCATCGGTGCATCGGTCAGCGTGCTCAGCGTCAGTTCGTCGCGATAGCGCTCGACCAGCTTGTCATCAACGGCGATCTTGTCGGGCATCAGCCCCAGCAGGCGGACTTTCAGCGGGCCGTGGTACAGCATGTACTTGTGCGTGGTGTCGGCCGGATTGAATGCTTCGGTGATCGAACGCACGGTCACGTCATCGAGGAACTCCCAGAACTGCCAGTCTTTCGGCTCCTTGCCCTGCACTTTGGCACGCAGCGGCGGGAATTCGTTTACAGGGGTTGCCCGTACGAACTCGATGAAGTTGCGGTTGTCCTGTTCATTGTCGACCGCGATCGCGGAGGCGAAGTACTGCACGGCGACAGCGGCATAACGAATGGCGATCTTGTCCGTGCGTGTCTGCCGTTCGCCACCCTCGGTGACGCGAACAGTGGCGGCATCCTCAATGTAGCGCGACGCCCGGCCGCGGTCGTCGCTGAAACCGACAATCGCCTGGCGGAACGTCGTCGTGTACCATTCGCCCTCGATCGGCAGGCCGTTGGCGCCGACAAGCTGGTAACGGAACTGGTTCGGCCCGGTCTTTCCGTCGAGCCGTTGGATATGCACCGACAGGCCGATGTGATAGTCGCGATGCTTCAGCGTGAACGTCTTCCGAATGCGCAGATTGTGCGGCTCGGCCAGTTCCGTCTCGAACGTGACCGTCTGCTCCTCGGCATTCGTGTCGACTTCCTGCTTGATCACCTTCCACTGAGCCTCGCCCAGTGTGTCGACCGGGCGTTCGTCGTCCGGCTTCTCATAGTGGAACATGCGGAACGAAGGCGGGCTGAGAGTAGTCTTGATCTCCGGCGAGATCGGCCCGGCAGACAGTTGCGGCAGGCTTTCGACGATCTTTCTCTGATCGCGGACCGACAGGGAACGTGGGACATAGACGCCGGGAACCAGGTTCAGCTTTTGCGGCTTGCCGTTGCGCACCACGCGCAGGCCTTCACGGTCCGATTCATCGAATTCGGTCAGCGTCACCTGCTGGACGGAACCGCCGCGGGTGTTGAGCAGCGCCTGAACGTAGTACTGCTTGTCGCTGTGGCCCAAGGCGATCAGGTCGCCCAGCGGGGGCGGCGGCACAATCTTCGGCGGTTCCGGCGGCACCGGTCGGCCATCGCGGCGCAGGCTGCGGACCAGCGCATCGCCGGAGGCCACACCGCCTGCCAGCACCTCGACTGCTTCCTGCGACGGCTTTTCGATCCGATCAAGCGCGGTCATCACCGGCATCTGTCCGACCATGCCGCCACCGACGGCCATGACCGTCTCCTGCAGCGGCATCGGGAATCCGGCCATGGCGCCGCCGAACGCGTTGTCGCGCGCTTTGGCCACGAACCGTGATTCGGGCGGTGTCGGCGCGGGCGGCTTGGGAGGCAGAATCAGGTCGATCAGGAACATGTAGCTGACCACGAAGGCCAGCCCCACCCCGATCAATACAGCGGTACGTCGCGAATTATTCATGGTGACCCTTGAGGACTCGGTAGCACGGTTATGATAGAGAGCGCTGCCGATG
>JBBQII010000237.1:0-6370 GCA_038324795.1 Gemmatales bacterium | reverse complement strand
CGCGCGCCGGGCTGTACCGCTACCACATCTCGGATCTGGTGCGCGTGGCCGGGTTCCACAACAAGACGCCGATGATCGAGTTTCTGGGGAAAGGCAACCGCTTCGCGAACCTGACGGGCGAGAAGCTGTCCGAACATCATGTGACGCAGGCAATGGACCGCGTCGCCAATCAGATTCGTCAGCCGGTCAGCGCTTATGCACTGGCCCCCTGCTGGGACGATGCGCAGCCCTACTACGGGTTGTTTCTGGAAGAGCCCGACGTCGCCAATCGGGAACTGCTGGGCAAATTCGTCGACAGCCTGGACAAGGTGCTGGGCGAGCAGAACATCGAGTATGCCGCCAAGCGCGACAGCGGTCGACTGGGTCCGGTCCGCGTGGCCGTGATCCCCGCGGGCGCCTGGCAGAAGTGGGACCGCGAACGCCTCGCAAGAAGCGGCGGCTCGCCCGAGCAGTACAAGCACCCCTGCCTGATCGGTGACGTGAACTTCCGGCAATCGATGTCAGTGATCCGCGAGATGTGAGGAGCAAGATGCTCGCTCTTCGATCGCTGTTTGCAGTGGGCGAGCGGGGAGCGCAACCCCCTGTGCGTTGATGATTTGAAGAACAGGGGGCTTACGCCCCCCGCTCTCCTTTCGGACGCGCTCACCACCGGATCTCGACACCGCCGCTGCCGGTATGCGACGTGTGGCGGTTGTTCGTTTGCAGCGAGTAGTCGGCCACGATGCTGAGCCATCTGATGTCGGCCCGGATGCTGGCACCCGTCACCAGGAAGTCGCGGCCCATGCCGGCGTTCTGGATCAGGAATGAGCCGCCTGACCCGTCAAACTGGCCGGC
Organism: Gemmatales bacterium; assembly: GCA_038324795.1. Classification (GTDB taxonomy): domain Bacteria; phylum Planctomycetota; class Planctomycetia; order Gemmatales; family Gemmataceae; genus JAIOQJ01. Next base: position 5,536 of record JBBQII010000237.1, on the reverse strand, counting down.
CAGCAGTCGGCCTTCGCCGCGCAGATCGTGAACGTACTTCGCGTGAATCTGCGGCGCGATCAGGCCGTACTCGCAGTCAAGCGGCAGGCCGATGCGTACACCCGGCATCACCCACAAGGCTTGCGCGTTCTGCGCTTCCTCAGCCAGATTGACGGCCCCGGCACCGGTTTCAGTGAACGCGTTCTGTCGCAGGTACAGCCACTGCAGGCCGACCAGCGGCTGAATCGTGAACAACCCCGCCCGGGCCGTGTAGCCGCCTTCCAGGTATCCGTTGAAGCTGTTCTGTTCCGTATCCCCTTCCGCGACGCGGGACACACCGGGGAAGTCGATGATCCGCCGGGTGTCGAAGCTGTTGAAGCCGTAGAGCGCGGTGGCGAGAGCATAGGCGTTGCCCATCGTCTGCGTGCCGTACAGACCGACGACGAAGCCGTTGCCGTTGGTGCTGCCGTCGAGCGCGCGCGGCTCGGCATGCGTGTGGGTGTAACCGCCCGTGATGCCGACCCGGCCGGTGCCGACTTGCTTGTCGATGCCGCCCATGAACCCGGCGAAGTTGTACAGGAAGCCCTGCGCCCCTGCCTGTTCGTAGACGCTGCCGCCGAGGCCGAACCCCTTGAACCAGCTGCGGCAGCCGTCGCCGACATCAAGACACGCGTTCTGATCGCAGGGGTCGGCACATGGGTCGGTCGGCATCGTCGGGCGAATCTGATCGGTCAGCAACTGCTGTTGTTGCAGCCCCTGCAGTCGGCCGAGCGTCAGCAGCGATGCATTCTGCGTTCCACCCAACTGGTCGAGCGCGTTCAGCGCCTCAGCGGGCGTCAGGCCGCGGATCGCGCTGATGACGCTGTCGAGATCGCTGCCCGGGGTCGGATTCAATCCGTCGATGTAACGGGCGACCGATTGCTGATTGAAGGTGCCGCCGAGGATCGGCTGCAGACCGCTGCGCAGGATCAGGTAGACGTTGTTGGGATCGTACAGCAGCCCGGTAGTGAAGAAACCCGGGACAACGCCGCTGGTGCCGTCGTACACCCCGGTGACGCCGCCGGTCGCGGTGAGGATGTTGAACGTCTGCCCGTTCTGGTAAGTGCCGGCCGCGGCCAGCACCTGCACGATGCCGCCGTTGATCTGAGCGGTACCGTTGATGAACACGCGATCGCTTTGCCCGGCCGCGTTGATTTCCGCCTGGTACGTCGAGCCGGCATTCTGAACGAAGCCGCCATTCACGGTCAAGGTGCCGATCGAGTTGCCTGGCGCGATGATGCCATTGACGGTGGTAAAGCCGACTTGCCCCGTACCGCCGAGCGCGCCGCCGACGTTCACGTTCACCGCGCTGATCACGGAGCCGTTGACGGAAACTTTGCCCGCGAGAATGCTGGTGGGACCGGTGAAATTGTTGTCACTGGTGATGTTGAGGTTGCCCGCGCCCGTCTTGCTGATGCCGCCCGTGCCGGAGATCTGGTCCGCCACGGTATTCAGATTCGTGACATCGTAGTTCAGGTTGACGTTGTTGAGGAAGATGCCCCGGCCCGAGAGAATGCCGGTCAGACCGGTCCCGCTGACCCCCGTGCCGCCAACGCCGACCGCGAGGACGTTGCCGCCGAGGACGTTGCCATCGGCAATAGTGAGCGTGCCGCCCTCGCGAACGAAGATGGAGCCGCCGAGGGCGGAGCCGCCGCTGGCGCCGACGCCGAGACTTCCGCCGTTACCGGCCCCGAAGCCCGCAGTACCGCCGGCCACTGCACCGCCACCGCCGCCACCGCCGAAGCCGCCGTTGCCGCCGCTCTTGGTTGATGCGAAGGCCCCGCCGCCGCCGCCGTGGTCACCGCCGCTGCCTCCGTTGCCGAAGCCGGCGCCGCCGCCGCCGCCGTGCGTGCCGCCGTTGCCGCCGGTCGTATCAGCGGCCGGGGGGCCACCGCCGAAGCCGCCACCACCACCGCCACCTGCTGCCGCGCCGTTTTCGCCTGAAACGGCCGCGGCCCCGCCTTGGCCGCCGACGGTACCGCCCGGTCCACTGCCCCCGGCCCCACCGGCGTTGCCGTTCTGTCCTGCTGTGGTAATGCCACCGCCGCCGCCGCCGACCAAGCCGGGGGCGCCATCGTTGCCGCCCGGAGTGGCTTGGCCGCCACCGCCGCCGCCCGCGCCGTTGGCGGTCGTGTTGCTGCCCCCAGCGCCGTAGAGCCCGCCGCCGCCGCCGCCCGACGCGGCAAAGGCGACGTTGCCGCTGTTGCCGCCCGTTCCGCCCGTGGCCGTGTTGTTCTGGAAGACGACGTTTGAGATAGTGACATTGGCCGCATTGTTCACATACAAGCCGCCGCCAGCACCGAGCCCACCGCCGCCGCCGATGCCGTTGGCCACGACCGGGCTGCCGCCGTTGCCGCCGGCCGCGGTGCCGTTGCTGATGGTCATGCCCGAGATCGCGATGGTTCCCGTATCAGCGAAGAAGACGCGTGAGCTGTTGCCGCCGCTGACGGTCAGCAGGTTGGACCCCGGCCCGTTGATCGCAACGTTGCTCTGCAGGATCGGCAACGGAGCTGCAAGAGTGATGGTGCCCGCGGCACTGACCGAGATGGTGTTGGTGCCGCCCGCCATGTTGGCTGCGGCGATGGCGGAACGCAGCGAGCCCGCGCCGCTGTCGTTGGTGTTCGTGACGCTGAAGTCAGCTGCGTGAACGGCGGGGGCGAGCCACAAGCAGCCAGCTGCCATGGAGCACTGGATCGAACGCCGCCAGGAAGCAGGAAAGAGCGACATCGAAACACCCTCGGTCATGGGGAGGTACAGTTAGCAGAAGTGTTATCGGCAGAACGGGAAAACCGGGAAGAACACGGAATATCCGGATGGAAGAAACAACCGTTAACTTGTGCGGGGTGATGGGGTGGTGACGGATGTAGTAATCGTATGTCGTTTAGCGGGCGACCCAACGGGTCGCACGGCAATCCCCCGTCAATCTCCCCCGCGCTTGCCTTGTCGCCGTCACCCGACCACCTTCCCGTGCGAGCGTGAAATGTGCGGGAAACGCCGCAAGCGTTGCTTGTAAGCGGTTTTCGACTGGTTTATGATCCACTTATATCAGTGCATCACCTTGCTTCTCTTCTGTGAAAGGCCCCGCATCATGCTGGCTTCTTTGGCGTTGATATCGCTGCTTCAGGCTCCCGCGATGGGGGCGGACGGCCTGACGCTCGCGAATCCCCACTTGACTCATGGTGCCCTCGGCCCCGTTCGCACCGGCAAGGACGTGAAACCCGGGGACACGCTTTATCTCGCTTTCGAGATCCAGGGCCTTTCGACCGACGCGACCGGCAAGGCCACCTACTCCACGGCGGTGGAAGTCACCGAAGGGGCCAAGTCGCTGTACAAGCAGCCGGCCCGCAAGTACCAGGAATTCCTGCCGCTGGGCGGCGGCGTCTCTCCCGCATTCGCTATGGTCGATCTTGGCATTGATTCGCACGCAGGCGACTACGTAATGCACGTGACTGTCACCGATACAGCCACCGGCAAGTCGCAAACCATCAAGCAACCGGTCACCGTCGCGCCCAGGGGGTTCGACATTGTTCATCTCAGCATCAGCGGTGATGCGGCCGGTTTGGTGCCGATCGGTGCCTATGCTGCCGGGCAGCCGTTCTGGGTTCACGCTGCCGCCGTCGGCTTCGAGCGCTCAACCGCCGGTACCAAGCAGCCGAAAGTCGACTTCACGCTGAGCATCCTGGGAGCCGATGGCCTGCCGATCGTCAAGCAGCCGTTCAGCGGCACCATCGACAAGGATGTGCCGATCAACGCTACCGCACTTCCGGTCAACTTCTTCGTGCCGCTCAACCGACCGGGGACCTTTACACTCCAGTTGACCGCGAGGGACGGAGTCGGCAAAGGCAGCTCGACCGTCTCGTTCCCGATCACCGTGGTTCCCGCGAAATAATCTTCACCCGATCATCGGCCTTTTGAGAGCACCATGAGCATCGCATCACGCATCATCGGGCGGGCAGGGCGCTGGTTGGCTTCGGCCGCCTGCCTTGCGGCCGCCTCGTTCGCCGGGGCGGCCGAGAAGGTCGCCGTGGTTGTCGGCGGCGACGACGCGCCGAAGGTCATCATCCGCGAAGGGGCGGAAAAGCCCTGGCACTTGACCAAGGACAAGGACGCGCTCGAAGCCGGCTGGCAACTGGTCGGCGGTCTGGGCACGACAATCGTCTCCGCCAACGGCGCGGTCCAGGCCCGGTTGGTGGCCGACCTGGCTGAGCATTCGCCGTTCCCGATCCTCGAAACGTCGATCCTTCTGCAGGAGCCGAAAGGCGCGGACATGGCCTTCGTTCTCGAACGCGGCCGGATCGATCTGCTGAACATGAAGAAGGCCGGCGCGGCGACGATCCGCATCACGGTCCGCGATATGACCGGGACAGTCACGCTGAAGGAGCCCGGTTCACGCCTCGTCATCGAGATGTACAGCCGCTGGGCCAAGGGCGTTCCGTTTAAGCTGAAGCCGACCGAGAAAGACGTACCGGCGATGGTGCTGATGTTCATCGCGGTCAAAGGCGAAATTGAACTCAAGGGCCCCGAGCAAACTTTCGAACTGAAAGCTCCCCCCGGACCGGCCATGCTGATCCTCGACAGTCTTTCCGACGGGGAACCCCAGGTACAGTCACTCGAGAAGGTGCCCGAGTGGGTCGACGAGAAGGAACCGGAGAAATTCAAACGCATCAAGGAAGGCCTGAAGGCGATGCGCGACCATGCGGACAAGGTTCCGCTGGGGCAGGGCCTCCTGCTGATGACACTGTCGGAAGATGAAGAGATCCGCAAGACCGGCATGATCCTGCTCGGGGCGCTCGATGACCTGCCGCGCCTGGCGGTCGCCATGGCCACGGCCCGGCATTCAGACGTTCCCGAAGAAGGCATCGTCGTACTGCGCCGCTGGATCGGCCGCGGTCCGGGGCAGGACCTGAAGCTGTATAACGCGTTAGTCGAGAAGGGGTCGTTCAAACCGGCTGAAGCGGAACTGACGCTGCAACTGCTGCACAGTTTCGGGGACGACGAATTGAAGAAGCCGCATCTGTATCAGGCCCTGATCCACTTCCTGGACAGCGACAGGGCCCTGATCCGCGCATTGGCGCACTGGCACCTTGTGCGGCTGGTGCCCGAAGGCCGCAAGATCGCGTTCAAGACGATCGACTCAAAGGAACGCCATCAGAATATGATTAAAGCTTGGAAGGATATGATTCCCGAAGGCACACTTCCGGGGTCGAAGCCGCAGTAAGCCGGCCGATTTCAGCCGAAAAGGTTGAAAGATCGCCGTGGGGCCGGGGTATCATCCAACAGAATGAGCGGAACGCTCGACAGGGAATTTCATCATGACACGACTTATCCTTTCCGGCATCGTAGGCCTGTTCCTGTCGCTGCCGGCGTCGGCCCAGTTCTACGGCGGCAATGCCGGCTTCGCGCCGCAGAACACCCAAGGCGTCGCGCGCGGGCTGTCCGGCGCGGCGGATCAGGGGGCCAACCTCCGGAGTTTCAGCGTCAGCGGCGGCAACGGCGGCTTCTTGGGCGGCGGTGGCAA
>JBBQII010000236.1:0-6412 GCA_038324795.1 Gemmatales bacterium | reverse complement strand
AATCGAATGGCGGCACGAATGTTCTCGCGAATGGCAGCAGGCGTCGCGTTGGTTTCGCCGTAAGTGATGAGCAAAGCGATCCGCAATGCCTTATCGTCCGGCCGCAACTCGATCGCTTTCAACCGGCACTCGATGGCCTCGTGATCAATTGCCGCCTTCTCCGCGAGTTGTTCCGGCGGCGGCATCCCAGGGGCGGCGACGGAAGGACAAACCATATGAGCCAGCGCTCTCAACACAACTGCTCGGGCGCCGTAAGCGTCAGCGTTCGACGGGTCGGCATCGGTCACGGCTTTCCAATCGGCGGCGATTTGCCGGGTCATGGGAAGGTGCTTCGGGTTCGGCGGGTTTGTGGTATCGATCGCGGCAAGTTGCCGCTCGCGGACTTTCGCCAAATGCACGCGGTGTTCATTGGCGTTAGCAGGATCGGAACGAACCAGATTGATCCAAAGTTGCACGGAGCGATCAAGTGATTGATCCCGCTCGGCGGGTTTCTCCAACAGAATTTGAACGGAAGCGAGCCGGTTAAATGCTTCCGCTGCGTCGGGCCCGGTTCCACCGTTCGCTATCGATTCGAACTGCGAAGCCAGCCCTTGCAGAGTGGCGAGTTGATCGGGCGAATACTTGTCGTTGCCTCCGCGCGGGCGGAACCGCTCCTGGATGCCCAGCATCTTGTCGGCATTTTCCAACGCCATTTTAGCGCGGCCTTCGGACGCTTTCGCCGACTCGCGGGCCCGGTCCGCCCTGGCTTTTTCTTCGATTGCTTCCTGTTCCTTGGCTTCCGCTTTCTTCCGCTGCTCGGCTTCGTTCGCCCTGGCATACTCTGCGCGAATGAGGCCGAGCGTGGTACCGATCATGCCAGCCAGAAGGGCGAAGATGATCAAACCCGCCGCGATCACCTGCCCCTTGTTCCGGCGAACGAACTTCTTCAACCGATAAGCTCTGCTCGGCGGATGGGCCTGAACCGCTTCACCACCCAGGTATCGCAGCACATCCGCCGCGAAGCCGTTGGCCGTCTCGTAGCGCCGCGTGCGATCCTTCTCCAGCGCCTTCATCACGATCCAATCCAACTCGTTCCTCAGTAAGCCGGTCAGCTTCTTCGGCTCGGTGCCGCGGTTGGCCGACAGAGTCGGCAGGGCATCCGCAGTGCTCAACTTGGTGCTCGGCCGCGGCGGCTCCTCTTCACGGACCACCCGCAGGATTTCCAGCAGTCCCTTCCTCTCCAGTTCCTTCTTCGCGAAGGGAGGCGAGCCGGTGAGCAGTTCGTAGAGCAGGACGCCGAGGGAGTAAACGTCCGAACGGGTGTCGATGTCCAAGTTGTTAAAGGTGGCTTGTTCCGGGGACATGTATTGCGGCGTGCCGACGACCCCGCCGAATCCGGTGTCGATGGTCCGTTCGGTGAGCGCTGCGCCGGTCGCCTTGGCGACGCCGAAGTCGATCACCTTCACCACCGGCTTGTCGTCATACAGGGCGATCAGCACATTCGACGGTTTGATGTCGCGGTGGATGATGCCCTTCTGGTGCGCGTGCTGGATCGCCTGGCACACCGGCACGAACAGTTCCAACCGCTCCTTGGGGGTCAGCTTGCACCTGTCGCAATACTCGGTGACGGGCACGCCCTTGACCAGTTCCATGACGAAATAGGGCCTCCCGGGGCTTACGCCACCGGGCTCGCCTGATGTCACTCCGCCGTCGAGCACCTTGGCGATGTTGGGATGGTCCATCAGCGCCAGCGCCTGTCGCTCGGCCTCGAACCGGGCCAGCACTTGCTTCGAGTCCATCCCTGCCTTGATCAGCTTGACGGCCACGAACCGCTTCACCGGCTCGGTCTGTTTCGCCCGCCAGACGGAGCCCATGCCGCCTTCGCCGATTGGCTCGACGAGGGTGTACTTGCCGGCGATGACGGCGCCTGCGTCCGGCTCGGATGCGGAATGATGTGAACCGGTTCCACTGGCGCCGAATGCCGCAGCCATTCCAGCGCTCAAGGCGGCGTCGGAGTCTTCGACATGGGGCCGCGGCGTGTGAAGGCCCGTTTGATCATCTGGTTTCATGTTGAGATCCTGGAGCAATGGGTCCAGTGAGATATCCGCCGCCCCGCGCTTTTCGCGAAAGAATTCTTCGAATTCCGGGTATTGCAGGTGCGATGGGACCGGATGCTCCGGCGATAGTCTGCGGACCGGTCCACTACCATCCTCGGAATTGCCCCTCCACAAAACCTATTGCCCGCGCTTGGCTGAAACGCGCCTTGCACGGACCGGCTTGAAATCTGTTGTCTGCACGAACAAAGTGATCTGTTTCGCCGCGGAGGTTCAGGCCACACATCGAATCGACTCTCGCGTTCTCAACCGGAATACTGAATGCCGTTCGGCCCGCCGAATTGCGAGTACTCCTCATGCTCCGCGCGAGGAACTCTTCTCGCGGAGCGATTCGTCGGACGACCGGGCCTCATCGGGCTGTTTGGCAAAGATCGTGATGACCTTTCCATCCACGGCGTTTGCGATGAGGCGTACCGGCAACGTGATTTAGATGTGACCGAAAGAAGGCAGCAAGTCAATCCTTGAGTCACTTCGCCGCGCGCCAGATCTTCAACCCGCCATCCCGTCCCAGTGACACCATCGCCCAGTCTTCGGGATAGAAGGCGCATAGCAGTACGGCATCGGTGTGGCTGGTCAGCGCGGCTCGCTCGCGGCCGGTGATCGGGTCCCAGAGGCGGATGGTGCGATCTTCGCTGGTGGTGGCAATCGTCTTGCCGAACTTCGTGAATGCCACGCAGGTGATCGGTTCGGCATGGCCCGTCAGGAACGCGAGATGTTCCAGCACCATCGGGTCGCCGGGGCGGGCGTTCTTTGCCGTGCGCAGCCGCCAGACCCAGGCGGCACCGGTCTTGTCGCACGTGACGACGGTCCACTCCGGCGGCGCAGGGTTGGCGTAGTTCTCTTCCCGCGCGGGCCCCACCGCCACCATGGTGATGTTCTGATTGCCATGGCCCAGCGGCGTCCGGCATTCCTCGCGTCCGGTAGCCACGTCAAGCACCAGCATGTTGCGTCCGCCGGCGGCCACCAGCTTCTTGCCGTCCGGGGTGAAGGCCACGCTGACTACCGGCGTGGCCAGGGGTTGCAACAGCAGCTTGCGTGTTTCCAGGTTCCACAACCGCAGGCCGGTGCGTCCGGCCACGGCCAGTATGTCGCCGTGGAACGCCAGGTCGTCGACATCGCCGTTGCCCTTCAGCAGGCGGGGCAACCCCAACTCGACGGGCGCGGCCTGCTTGGCCTTCGGGCGCGGCAGCAGCGGCCAAAAGGCGACGTCGCCTTCATCGCGGTACCCCACCGCCACGTATTTGCCGGTCGGATCGATGGCCACGGCTGACAGCGTTCGCCCCATTGCGCCGCGCAGGATGTAACTCGGGTCGGGCAGGAAGTCGTTCTGCTGCCGCACCCAGACCTTGATTGCCCCATCGCGGTCGGCCACAGCCAGCAGACGGGCGTCGGGCGACGTTGCCGCGGCCGGCACCGGACCGCGCACCGAGACATCATCGGATTGTTCATGCGAATGCGTCAACTTCCAGAACCGCACCACGATGTCGAGCCCGCCGCTGGCGAGCACAGGTTGTTTCGGGTCCGGATTGAACGCCACGGCGAAGACTGGTTCCTTGTGGCCTCGGAATACACTGATCTCCTGCCCGGAGGCGGTCTCCCACAACCGCACGCTGCCGTCGTGACTGGCGCTGGCGAGATGCTTGCCATCCCGGCTGAATGCGACGCTGTCGACGTCGCGTGTATGGCCTTTCAATTTGAGCGGTTCGCCGCGCTGCCCGCGCAGTGTGACCAGTTTGATCGAGGAATCGTTCGCGCCATCGCCGGCCACAGCCAACAGATCGACTTCGCGCGTCACGTCGATCGACAGAATGCGGTCGTCGCCGAAGTAGACAATCTCGCCATCGAGCCGCTCGCCGGGCTCCCAGCGGCGCACCGTCCGGTCGTGACTGCCGGAGAACAGGCCATTGCGAGTCCAGACCAGCGACGTCACTGCTTCCTTGTGGCCGTTCAGGATATCGGCATGCCCGACCTTGAACGGGATCGGCACGTTCGGACCCGGCTTCGGCTTGAAGCTCCCATCGGCCTGCCGGGTGACGATCGATGCCGTGCCGCCGATCAAGGCCATCAGTCCGGGTCGGGGAATTGGCGGGACATTGAAGATGTGGATGCGCCCGTCAACGCAGCCCGCGGCCACTTGTGGCGATTCGCTCGAATAGGCGACCGTCTGCACATCGTCGACTTCCACGCTGGCCCAGGGGTTCAACGACAGCGGCGTGCCGTTGCCGGGCAGTGTAGACGGAAAGTCCCAGAAGCGCACCTGATGATCGCTGCCGGCCGTCACAAGGGTGTTGCCGTCGGGGGAGAATGCTACCGAACGCACGATGCCGCGATGCCCGCGCAGCACGGCCAGTGGTCGATACGTTCGCGCATCCCAGATGCGGACGGTCTCATCCCAACTTGCGGTGGCGACGCGGTTGCCGTCGGGCGACCAGGCGATGCGGGTAATCGCTTTCGAGTGGCCTTCCAGGAACCGTTGGTCGACTGCATGACACATCGCACGCAGGTAGTGCCAGGTGAAATCGCGGAAGTCGCGCGGGCATTCGACAGGGTTGTCGAGCAACAGCGCCGCCCTGAACGGATCGCGCTCGACAAGGGCCATCGCTTTGGCCAGCGACAGGGCGTACGTCGTGCGGCGGGCGAGTTCCGCGCCGGCCTTCGTCTCTTCGTGGGCTTTTTCCAGTTCCTTCAGTCGCTCGTCGGCCTTCTTCTTCTGGTCGTTGGCGTAGAGTGTCTGAATCTCGCGTTCATGGGCGGAGCGTTCGGCCGCTCTTTGGGCTTCGCGCGCCATCTCCGCCTGGATCTCTTTTTCCGCGTTGGAACGCCGCAGTTTCAAGTTGAAGTTGATGCTGATGACCAGCAGCGTCAGCATCGCCAGCATGCTGATCGACAATGACATGGCGATGGCCGGGTGCCGCTTCGCCCACTTCCCCAGCCGTTCGCTTGAACCGATCGGCCGGGCCTCGATCGGCTGATGGTTCAGAAATCGCCGAAGGTCGTTCGCCAGTTCGCCGGCACTGGAATATCGCTTGGCAGGTAACTTCTGCAGGCACTTCAGGCAGATGGTTTCAAGGTCGCGCGGCAACTTCGGCTGCAGGCCGCGCGGGGGGACCGGGTCGTCCGACATCACCTGCAGCACGGTGTCGAGCGGCGTTTCGCCCCGGAAGGGCGGCCGGCCTGTCAGCAGTTCGTAGAGGATCGCACCGAGCGAGTAGATGTCCGCCGGGGGGCCGACGTCGCGGTTCTTGCCGGCCGCCTGCTCGGGGGCGATGTAGCTGGGCGTGCCCATGACTGCGCCGGTGCGTGTCTGCCCGTTGATGGCGGGCGAATCGGTGCTCGACCAGTCCGAATCTTCGGGCTCGACGCGCTTGGCGAGGCCAAAGTCGGTAATCTTCGGTGTGGCTGTGCCGCCTTCGACGTTCAGAAGGATGTTGCCCGGCTTCAGGTCGCGATGCACGATGCCTCGATCGTGGGCGAACTGCATGGCCCGCGCCAGCGTCTCGACGAGGGCGGCCGCCGATTTGGACGGCCAGGGATTGCCACCCAATTGCTGCGCAAGCGATCCCCCTTCGACGTACTCGAACGCCAGATACGGTCGGCCTTCGGCCTCGCCGATCTCGAAGATCTGCACGATGTTCTGGTGCTGCACAGCGGCCACGGCCTCGGCCTCGAGGCGAAAGCGGTCCTTCTCCCCGCTGCCGGCATGATCGCCCGACAGAATCATCTTCAGGGCGACCATGCGGTTCAGCCCCTTCTGCTTCGCCTGATAGACGACCCCCATCCCGCCCCGGCCCAACTCGCGGACGATCTCGTACCCCTGCACCGAATGCCGAACCGAGGCGACCGACGTCGGGGTTGTGGCCTCGGCGATGTGGTTCGTTTCGGTCGCATCACTCAGCGTCAACAGCGGGGTCATGCGAGTTAACGACTGCGGACGATTCGGATGATAGTCGATGGTTTGCGGCAACGGATCACGCGCGGTGCTGGCTTCGCCCGGCGTGCCAACCCCCGGCCCCGGTACGGGGAGCGGAAGTACGATGCCGATTTCCTGCGATTCCATACGAAGCTGCCCTGGGAGTCCACTGCCGATGGAGAGGGGATCCACGGAGTTTCGGGAACCCTATTGTGCCGGTTCTCGCCCCGATGTGCAACCTGACAACTGCCCGAGTCATGTTGAAGTTGGCAAGTGTGCGTGCAAATACGCGGCCAGGTTCGCAGCCGCGCTTCGGGTATGTCGGGCAAGCTGCAGCAATTCCACGACCAGGCGAGGGGAACGCAACAACTCCCGCAGCAATCGCCCGATCGGCACCCGGCCTGTTTCC
>JBBQII010000235.1:0-6422 GCA_038324795.1 Gemmatales bacterium | reverse complement strand
CTTCGGCACGCAATCGGCGACCGGCAGCCGGTTCGTCGAGCGGCTTCTGACCGTGGTCGAAACCTGCCGGCGCCAGTCACGAAACACCTTCGCCTGGCTATCAAACGCCGTCGAAGCCCACATCTCCCGCCAACCAGCCCCATCGTTGCTGGCCGGGGCGTGAACGATTACTTCAGCGCTCAATTGATCGGAAATGACAAGGCCGCGATCGGCCAACTTCGCCACGAGGTCGGAATGAGACAGCCAGGGCTTTCGATACGGTGTGAGCGACATGCCTTGAGTGTGGAACTTCGAAACAAGTTGGTGAACCGAACAAGGCGGCGGGCACTGCCCACCGCCTCGTATTCATCAAAATAAGTACCTGCCCATGATTGCCCATTGCCCTTGCGGACTAGAGGAGCGGCAGGTGTGTTAAACGTAGTATCGACCGTAGTATCGATAAAGTCAAATCCAATAATGATTCTGGTTTGCGTCAGTGGCAGCGGCTCCGGCTTGCGGTTGCAAATTTTGCGGTTGCCAGTACAGTCGCACCCTTGACACTCGGTCCGTGGCAGGGGTGCTGATGCAGCCGACCATTCCGAACGAGAACGACGAGATCGCCTGCGCCCGCCGCATCCTGCTCGCGGAAGCGGAAGCGGTTTGCGATGTCGCGCGCCGGCTTGACGAGCGTTTCGTGCAGTCAGTGGATCTGCTCGCAAGCTGTGCCGGTCGAGTCGCGGTGACCGGCATCGGCAAGTCGGCCGACGTGGCGCAGAAGATCGTTGGTACGTTCAATTCCACCGGTACTCGCGCCTATTCGCTCGATGCCACCCGTGCCCTGCATGGCGACCTGGGGATGCTTCACCCGAATGATGTGGCGCTGGTCCTGTCACACAGCGGCGAAAGCGATGAGGTGGTCAAGCTGCTGGGCCCGTTGCGCAAGTTGGTCTCGGCCGTACTGGGGCTGACCGGAAACCCGGCCGGCACGCTAGCGCGTTCCTCTGACGTTGCCCTGGTCTACGGACCGGTAGTTGAATCGGATCCGCTGGCGCTTGCGCCTTCGACCAGCACCATGGTGATGATGTCGCTGGGGCATGCGTTGGCGTTCACGCTCAGCGAACGCCGACAGTTCACTGCGGAAGACTTTGCCCGCTACCACCCGGCAGGCAGCCTGGGCCGCAAGCTGGCGACGGTGGAAACCACCATGCGCCGCGGTAGCGATCTGCGGCTCGCGGTGCATCACGAGACAGTCCGCGAAGTCTTCGCCCACGCCCGGCATCAGGGTCGGCGGACCGGGGCCATCATTCTGACCGACGAAACGGGCATCCTGACCGGCCTGTTCACCGACAGTGATCTGGCCCGCCTGTTTGAATGTCACGCCGACAATGCTTTCGATCGGCCCATTGCCGAAGTGATGACCCATCGGCCGATCACGATCCGGCCCGACGTGCGCATTGCCGAAGCGCTCGATCTGCTTCGTGCGAAGAAGATCAGCGAACTGCCGGTCGTAAATGCCGACGGCCGACCGGTCGGCCTGCTGGACATCACCGATCTGATCGGCCTGGTCGGGGCCGATACTTCACGGGGTACCCAGGATCATGTCCGCCTTTGGAACGGCCGACGCAGTGCCTGAACGGGCTGCGCGCATCACGCTGCTGGTTCTCGATGTCGACGGCGTGCTGACCGACGGGCACATCGTCTACGCCGACGATGGCCGGGAGATCAAGTCGTTCCACGTCCGCGACGGGGCGGCATTGCACTATTGGCAGAAGTCGGGCCGGCAGGCCGCCGTCATCTCCGGGCGAACTTCCAACGCGACATTGAAGCGCACCGGCGAGCTTGGCATCGCGCACGTGTATCAGGGGGCCGGCACGAAGCTCGTCTGCCTGCGCGATCTCCTGGCGAAGACCGGTGTTCCGCCTGAGCAGGTCTGCGCGATTGGTGACGATCTGCCGGATATACCGGTGCTTCGTGCCGTCGGCCTCGGTGTTGCCGTCGCGGATGCTTGTGCTGAAACACGCGCGGCCGCACACTGGGTATTGCGTTCGGCGGGCGGGCAGGGTGCCGTCCGTGAACTGATCGAGATGCTGATGAAGGCCCAGGGCACCTGGGCCTCTGTTCTCGACGAGTTGCATCGTCAACGACTCTAGGCGAGCGGGGGCGTAAGCCTCCTGTGCAAATATGTGGACGCCGCGACGACTGATCATGATCGTGACCAGCATGGTGCTGTTCAGCGGCGGCTTCACCGCGTACTCGGCCCTATTCGGCTGGATCGACGGATTGCCTCAGCTGCCGGAGAACTTCCTGCGCGAACAGGTCGACGGCAATGAGATCCCGACACTGCCCGGCGGGTTGACGCCGTTGCAGAACCGCCTGCGCGTCGCCTTCGGCCCCAACTGCATCGAGCAGGGCTACAACCTCAAGTTCGAATCACGCGAGAAGGGGATCCTGTTCGCCGCGGCGGATACGAAGATTCTCGAAGACGGACGGGTACTGCTGCACCAGGTCAGCGTTGCCGTGTTCGGCAAGGATAACAAGGAAGAAATGACGACGATCCACTGCGACAGGGCATTCCTGACGTACGATCAGCCCGTGCGCAAGATCGACGACCTGGGAACCAGCAAGGTGAAGGCGGCCGAACTGATCGCCGACCCGGAAGCCCCGACCAGCGACCCGCGCAAGGGGAAGGTGCACATCATCAACAACCGGCGGACGCTGGCTCCCGACGACGACGTGATCCTGGTGACCCCCGGTCCTTTGTACTACATGGAAGAGCCCGGCCCCGCGAAGCCGAACATCTGGACCGAGGCGGCCGTGGAGTTGACCGACCGGCAGATGCGCCCGCTGGCGACACAGCCCGAGGCCGACTGGAACCTGCCGACTGTCACGGGCGACGGCATGCGTGCCTACCTGACACCACCGCCGCCCAAGGGACAGCCGAAACCGGCCAACACTTCAACGACCGGCGTCGACCGTGTGGAACTCGATCGCAACGTGCTGATGAACCTGTGGACCGAGTCGAAGAACATGCTCGGCAGCACGGATACAAAGCCCGCCACGCCGCAACAGCGCGAACGCGTGCTGATCACCATCCAGACGAACGGCCCGTTCTACTACGACATGATCCGGGACTTCGCGCACTTCGAGATCCCTCCGCCGACCAACCCGAACGTGCAGGAGTACGTGAAGGTGGTCCGCCATGCCCGCGGCAATATGGAAGACACGCTGACTTCGGACTTTCTCGATGTACAGTTCACTCGCAAGCGGGATGCCGTGACTGGCAAAGCGGTGGCGAGCAACACTCCCGTGGCAGCAAAGCCGGCGGGCTCGACAACCGGGTCGAGCGGTGCGATGGAAATCGAAACCCTGCATGCCTGGGGCAAGCACATCGCCTTGAGTTCGGATGACGAATCGCTGTTTGCCTACGGGCACGATCTGGTGCACAACGCCATCCGGAAGGAAACCACGCTTAAAGGCGAGCCGATGCACGCGGTCAAGAACGGCAGCCTGATCCGCGCGCCGGAGTTGCTGCTCTCCAATCTGGACGACAAGGACAAGCAGAACGCCCGCGCCCGCGGGCCCGGCGTGGTCGGCATGGGACCGTTCGACCCGAAGACGCAGGAACACAGCCAGCAGGCGCATTGGACCGAATATCTCGTCGTCACCAAGGTGCGCGAGCAGGGCAAGGACCTTGACCTGATCACCCTGACCGGGCAGGCGAAGTTCATTGATACGGTTAATGTGCAACGGCTCGATGCACGGCAGATCAAACTCTGGATGATCGGCAAGCAGGAAACGACCCCCGCGAAAGGCCCGGCCAAGCTGGAACCGCCGAAGAAGGCCGTGGAAGTGAAACAGGCCGGGAAGAAGAAAGACGGCAGCGGCCAGTTGCCGCATCGGCTCGAAGCAGTCGGCGATGTGATGCTCGCGTCGCCGGATCTGATGATCAACCGCTCGGAATATCTGAACACCTGGTTCAAGGATGTGCCGGCACCGCCGCCGGCGGTGATCTCAGGCCCGCCAATGGACGGCGCACCGCCGAAGGTCGACCCGCGCCCCGCCGACCCGGTGGTGAAGCAGGAACCGGTCAGGAAAGACGCGGAAAAAAAGAACCCGATGATCATCCGCCATGCCCGCCGGATCGAGGCGTGGGTGAACCGGATCGAAGGCAAGAACGATCTCGACAAGGTGCATCACGAAGGGAACGTCGTCATTCATCAGGATCCTTCGCCGGGCAACGAGAAGGGGGTCGACATCGCGGGGCACACGGTCGACCTGCAGCACTTCCCCGAAGGCGACTATCTGATCGTCGAGGGGAACGAGAACACGCTGGGCGAGGTTCACTTCGACAAGATCTCGATCGTGGCGGACGACATCAAGATCGACCAGCGCGACAACACCGCCAACGTCAGAGGCCCCGGCAGCATGCGGATCTTGAGCAAGTCGTCGCTTGACGGAACGGAACTGAAGAAGCCGAGCTACATCGACATTTTCTGGAACCTGTCGATGGACCTCGATGGGCCATTGCGCTCGGTGCGCTACGAAGGCACGGTGCAGGGCAAGCAGGACGACAAGAAAGTCCTGTGCGAGACGATGCAGGTCTGGCTCGATCGCCCGCTGTACCTGAACCAGGCCGCCAAGCCCAAGACGGTAAAGAAACAGGGCGAGGACGATTCGCCCAAGGTCGAAAAGGTGCTGTGCGATCAACTGCCGTCGGACGGCAAGAAGCCCGCACGATTGCAGCAAGTCTCGGCCGACGAGGTTGAGAAGATCGACGGTCGGCTGGTGAAGCAGCAGAACGTGCTGGGCACACTCATCGAGATGGACAACGTCCGCAACACGATGACATCAGTGGGCCCGGGCACGGTGCGCATCTTCCAGGCGGGAGCCAAGGACCCGAACGCCGCGCAACCGCCGGCCGACCCGAAGAAGCCGAAAGCCAGGGCCGAAGAAGAGATGAAGCTGACCTGGGTGAAGTTCGACAACCGCATGGTCGCCTACAGCAGCATGCCCAAGCGGGCCGTGTTCCGCAACAACTGCGAGATGGTGCACATGGCGTCGCCGAAGCCCGACGTGGAAATCGACATCACCCGGCTGGTGCCGGGAGCGATGTACTTGAAGTGCGACCAGTACCTGGAAGTGACGACGCAGTCACGCAAGGCGGTCGACCGCACCGGCCAGGTCGTCGAGATCAAGTGGCAGGAGATGAAGGCGGAAGGCAACGTCAAAGTCCGCAGCGACGACTACGACGGCATGGCCGGCGTGGTCACCTTCAGCGAAGAGAAGTCGCTGCTGGTATTCATCGCCACCCGCAACCCCGATGGCACCCTGAACCCGGCTGTCCTCAGCCGTGCCGAGATCCGCGGCGGCGAACGCAAAACCTTCCGCGGCGAAAAGATCACCTACAACACGAAGACGAAAGACTTCAGCATCGACGGCAGCGTGGGCGGGAATTCGAACTGAAGGCGATGCGCCGTTTGCTTGGCACCCTTCGTTGGAACTTTTGGGGCTGGAGAGTCCGATCCCGGAAAGAAGCCGACGAAACCCTTGTCTTGGCTGCGATGAACGGCGACAATTAAATAGTACACTGCGGACGCTTACGGAAGTACTTCCGATAGCCAATCCGTTACTCTGTGTGTGACGGACGTCACAATGGTGGATCTTCATGGACCTTTTCCCTCAGCAATCGTTTGAGCATACGCTTCGCGAGATCTCGGTCAATCGCGACGACCCCTGTGAACTTGTCCGGGAGTTGGTGTCGAACTCGTACGATGCCGGGGCGGACAACATTTATGTTTTTCCACTTTATCAGCGGAAGGGTCTCTTGTTCCTTGATGACGGCTGCGGGCTGTCGATGGACGTAAAGGATGAAGTCAAAGAGGTGTTGCCTTATGTCGCATTCTTTTCGATTGGCAAGGGAACGAAAACTCAGGGAGAGCAGATTGGCTACAAGTGTCAGGGGTCAAAACTTTGCTTTGCCGCTAGAAGATTCTCTCTAATCACTCGCTGCAAAGGCGAAGTTGATTGGCGCTGGATCAGTATCCGTGACCCTAAGAGGGTCTTAAACGAGAACTATTCGATTGAACCACAGCAAACCGCTGAACCGTGGGAAATATTGCGGACAGAAATACTTGCCTCGCCCGACAATCTCACACAAGATGTCCTCGACAAACTTGACAAATCGTTTCTGCAAAAGAACTTTAGTAGTGGATTGATGATCATTATTGAGGACTTCGAAGTCGACGACTATGACCAGTACTTCTCCGTCACGAAGGGGAAGCCATCGTACCTGAAGGAGTACATTCGATTCTTCACCGCTCACGCGGACGTCCGCAGGATTTCAAACAAATCGTATGGTTTCAGGTCCAGCGAGGTCAACCAACTCAAGAAGCACGTCAAACCAGCGGAGCCAGCAAGGCTGCACCTTTGGAACTCGGCCGACG
>JBBQII010000234.1:0-6426 GCA_038324795.1 Gemmatales bacterium | reverse complement strand
CATTCAAGCGTTGCCCGCTGCAGGTGCCGCACCGGACGATGCGCATGTACTTTTCCAGTTGCATGCGACGCGGACCGCCGGCGGCTTTCTTGAAACTGGCGAGCAGTTGCGGGATCACGCCTTCCCATTTGCCGCCGTGCCGCCAGACGCTGCCACCGCGTTGCTTCCATTCGTAGACGATGTGCTTATCGCCCGATCCGTAGAGCAGCAACCGCCGATGCTCTTCGGACAGGTCCTGCCAAGGCGTCGTCAGGTCGATTTCCAGCGCGCGCGCCACGCCTTCGTAGATGTGCTTCCGCCAGCGGCCCATGCCGCGCAACTTGCCGATCAGCGGGAACGCGCCGTCGTGAAACGACAGCGTTTGATCGGGAATCAGCAGATCGGCGTCAAACGTGTAGCGCGTCCCCAATCCATCGCAATCGAGGCACATTCCCTGCGGACTGTTGAACGAGAACATCTGCGGCGATGGCGGCTCATAGCTGATATTGCAGTGGGTGCAGGCGTACTTCGCCGACAGCAGCAGATCTTCAAACGTGCCTTCCTCATCCGCCTTCCGTTTTCCGCCTTCCGCTTTTTCCTGCTCGATGCTGACGATCAGCGAGCCGTCCGCCAGGCCAACAGCCTGTTCCACGGCCTCGGCGATGCGCGTGCGGGCACGGGGTTCGTTCTTCAGCCGGTCGATGACGATGGCGATGTCATGCTTGATCCGGCGGTCGAGGCCCAGGTTATCGCTGAGGCGGACCATCTGCCCGTCAACGCGGGCGCGGACGAAGCCGCGCTTGAGCATGTCGGCAAAGAAGTCCTTGAATTCCCCCTTCTGGCCGCGGACCATGGGGGCCATGATGAGGAAACGCGTGCCCTCGGGCAGTGCGAGAATGCGTTCGATGATCTGATCGCGCGACTGGGCAGTGATCGGCTTACCGCACTTCGGGCAATACCCCTGGCCGATGCGTGCGTAGAGAACGCGAAGGTAGTCCGAAATCTCGGTGACGGTGCCGACCGTGGACCGCGGGTTGCGCGAGGCGGTCTTCTGCTGAATGCTGATGGCAGGGGACAGGCCGCCGATATAGTCGCAGTCCGGCTTCGGCAGTTGGCCCAGAAACTGACGGGCATAGCTCGACAGCGATTCGACGTAGCGCCGCTGGCCATCCGCATAGAGCGTATCAAACGCCAGCGAACTCTTACCCGAACCGCTGACGCCCGTGAAGCAGACGAGGGCATTTCGAGGTAATTCGAGGTTCACGTTCCGGAGATTGTGCTCCCGCGCCCCGCGGACGATGATCTGCTGGCTATCCATGTCCCCTCAAAGGATGCGCGTGGGTGCAGGTGTGTATATCAGTATATTAGTCAGTCAAACGCGTTTGCGGCCACCGGCAGCGTTGTCGAGGTAACTTGTTGTCAGTTAAGGCATTTCGTATTTGACGAATGACGAGGAATGATCGAAGATCCACTATCCGGGAACTTTTTCCGGATGAACCGCGTCTCAACCGGTAACTGCCGTGAATACCGACGACCGGCGACTGATAGCTGAATGTCTGCGAGGCCGAACAGCGGCTTACGGCGAACTTGTGCGCCGCTATCAGGATCGGTTGTACCATGCGATTTACCGCGTTGTCGATAATGCCGAAGATGCGTTGGATGTCGTTCAAGAGTCGTTTCTGAACGCCTACCAATCGCTGAACAGTTTCAAGGGCGATGCGGAGTTCTTTACCTGGCTGTACCGGATCGCCTTTAACGCGGCGATCAGCCTCAAACGCAAACGCCGACCGGCTTTGCGGCTTGAGTGGGACCAGGACAACAGAACCGGCCTTGAGCCGATGGACGACTCGGCCTACAGTTCGCCCGCTTCGCAGCTGGAGCGCACTGAAGACGAGGCGGTTTTACAGGCGGCCCTCAATCGTCTTTCTCCCGAGCACCGTGTTGTGCTTGTGCTGAAAGACTTGGAAGGCCAGAAGTACGAGGACATCGCCGAGGTCCTCAACGTGCCGATCGGCACGATCCGCAGCAGGTTGCACCGGGCTCGCGTTGAGCTTCGGGATCTGCTGATGGAGGAGTCAGGCGAATGAACGAGGGTGGAACAGGCGTCATGCTTCCCGCGCATCTTCTCGAACTGTTGACCGCATCCGTGGACGGGGAACTGTCCGCGGCCGAGCGCCGGCTGCTTGACAAGACGCTGCGCGACTCGGAAGAGGCGCGCGTGGCTCACGGGCAGATGCTCAGTGCCTCCCGCCGAGTTCGCCAATTGCCGGCCCCGTCTTTGGGCGACGATTTCGCCGCCCACATCATGCAGACGATCAACGACCGCGCCATGATGCCGACGCCGCTGCCGATGCCGCGCCGGCGTTCCACGCTCGACCTGCAGCGATTGCTGCCCTGGGTCAGCATGGCCACGGCCGCGGGCGTCATCCTGATGGTAGGCCTGTTCGCACTCGCCTACTTCATGCAGGCTGAAAAGCAGATTGCCGACGCGAGCAAAAAAGCCGGTGCCCCGGAGCAGGACTCGTCTCCGGTTGCCCGCGAGGTCGCGAAGGTGGCCAAGCCTGCCCCCGAGCGTACGCAGAAATCCGACCCGGTAGCCAAACCCCCCGTCAAAGAACCCGAAGCCGTCGACGTCAACGTGGCGACGAAACAGCCCGAACCGGCCGAAGTGCTGGTAATCCCGCCACGCATGCTGGGCCTCGACAATGTGATCGCCACGCCTTCGTTGCCCGATGCCGAGCCGTTCAAGGTGGTTGGCGTGTCGCTGCCGGTGCTGCTGCCGCTTCGCGACCTCGACGAAGCGTACCCCCGCAAGACGACACGCAACGAGCTGAAGAAGAACGAAGTCGTCCGCATCGACCTGTTCTGCAAGGACGGCATCAAGGCGAGCGAAGCCGTGCAGGCCCTGCTGAAGGCCCGTGGTTTGTCGGTCACCGTTGACTCCACAATGCAGGACCGGATCCGCAAGAAGACCAGGTCGGACCTGATGGTTTACACCGACGCCCTCTCAGCCGATGAGATTGCGTCGTTGCTGGAACAGCTCGGCGGCGACGACAAGAAGTTGGAAGCGAAGAAATCGGGCGATGGCCAGTTCGACAAGTTCATGCTGGCACCGTTCCATCCCTCGGATCTGGCGGAACTGGCGAAGCTGCTCGGTATTCCCGCGAACCAGGTGAAGCTGCCGAAGCCCAAGGTCGGCGTGCCCGCCGATCCGCGCAAGCCGCTTGACAGCATCACGGCCGGGCAGTTGGCGCTCAACCTGCCGAAGGGCGGCAGCAAGGTCGGCGAGAAGATCGCGTTGATCGTGCCTTACGGGCTGGCCGGCTTCCAGCCGCAGAACTCACGCGAGATCAAGTCGTTCCTCGAGAAACGCGGCGAGCGCCGGCCCAACACGGTGCCGATGATGCTCGTCCTGCGATCGTTGAACTAACGAAGCAAAAACCGTCACCCACGGACTCGCAACACCCGCCGGCATCAAACCTGGCGGGTGTTTTTCGTTCCGGGCCGTCAACTGTAACCGACCCGTAACATCACCGCCATTCTGCAATCCACATCGATCCGAGACTCGTTTATACTTCCGGAGAGTTCACCGAAGTCGTTCGGAGGGTGTTGCCATGCGTCGCGCGCTGTTGATCATGCTTGCCGCTGTTGTTCCGGTGCTGTCTGCCCGCGGGTACGGGATGTTGATCCCCGAAGACAAGACCCTGCCGCCATTAGCAATGGTGAACCACCGTGTGAACATCGCCATCGACGATCAGGTGGCCGTCACCACGGTCGAGCAGGCGTTCCGCAATCATACCGATCGGCAACTGGAAGCGACCTACATCTTCCCGCTGCCCAAAGGGGCAAACGTCAACAAGTTCACAATGTGGGTCGACGGCCATGAGCAGGCCGGCGAACTACTCGATGCCAAGAAGGCTGGCGAGATCTATCAGAGCATTGTCCGCCGGACGCAGGACCCGGGGTTGCTCGAATACATCGGCAACAACATGATGCGGCTTCGCGTCTTCCCGGTGATGCCGAAGGCCGACCAGAAGGTGAAGATCAGCTTCACGTCGATCGCTCCGCAGGACAATGGCGTAATCGAGTATGTCTATCCGCTCAAGACAGATGGCAAAAACACCAAGACGCTGGAAGAACTGTCGATCAAGGCGACGCTGAAGTCGCAGCATTCGATCCAGAGCATCTACAGCCCGACGCACGCCATCACGACCACGCGTAACGGCGACCGCGAAGCGACAATGACCTTCGAACGCAATCAGGCCCTGCTCGACAAGGATTTCACCCTGTTTTACAGCGTCGGCAGCAAGGAGATCGGCATCACGCCGCTGATGCACCGGCCGCTGACGAGCGAAGACGGCTACTTCCTGCTGCTGATCTCACCGCAGATGGAGAGTGCGAAGAACAACATCATCCCGCGCGACCTGGTACTGGTACTCGATGTCTCGGGCAGCATGGACGCCGTGAAGATGGAGCAGGCCCGCAAAGCGGTGCGCTACTGCCTGGGCAACCTGAACCCGAAGGATCGCTTCGGCGTCGTCAGCTTCGCGACCAGCGTACGCAAGTACCGCGAAGCGCTGGTGGAAGCCAGCCCCGAACAGATTGAGAACGCACGCAAGTGGGTCGACGGCCTGAAGCCGGGCGGCGGCACCGCGATGCAGGCGGCACTCGATGCCGCGGTCGACCTGCGAACGAAGGACGAAGGGCGGTCCTTCACGGTCGTCTTTTTCACCGATGGTCAGCCGACGCTGGGGGAAATGAAGCCCGACAACATCCTGAAGAATGTCGCCTCGCGCCATTCGTCCAACACGCGCCTCTTCACGTTCGGTGTGGGGGACGACGTCAACACGACGTTCCTCGATCAACTGGCCGACACCACGCGTGCGGTCAGCACCTATGTGCGACCGGCCGAGGACATCGAAACAAAGGTATCCAGCCTGTACGGCAAGATGACGCATCCGGTACTGGCCAACGTCAAGCTGTCGGTCAGCGACAACATCCGCCTGTACGAGACCTACCCGCAGCAACTGCCCGACCTGTTTTGGGGTTCGCAACTGGTGGTGCTGGGCAAATACACCGGTAACGGGCCCGCATCCGTGCGGTTGACCGGCCAGGTCGGCACGGAGACCAGGGAGTTCGCCTACGACGTCAGGTTCCCCGCACGTACGACGGACGACAAGGACTTCGTTGAGAGCCTGTGGGCTCGCCGCAAGGTGGGGCTGCTGCTCGACCAGATTCGCATCAACGGCGAACAGAAGGAACTGATGGATGAGATGCTGGCGCTGGCCCGCAAGTACGGGATCGCCACGCCGTACACCAGCTTCCTGGTCGTTCCCGACGCGCCGATGCCGGTGGTCGCGGGGCCGGGTCTCGTGAAGCCGATCGGCCCGCAGCCGAAGTTCGATGGCAAGCCGGAGTTGCCGCCAGTACTTCAGCCCGGCGGAATGGGCGGTGGCGACGGCAAGCCAGGGCAGGTGATCGACTTCATCCGCCGCGCACAAGCCAAGCCCGCAGACGGCGGTAAACTGCGGGCCGAGTACGAGGATAAGAAGTTGGCCGACGAAGAACGCCAGCTCGAACTCGGCAGGGACACCAAAGGCGACCCGTTGAAGGAAGCGAAAGAGCAGTACTTGAGCAAGGTCCGCGAAGCCCGCGGCAACTTCAAGAGCTATGAACAGGCCAAACAATGGCTCAACCAGCGCGACATGAAGAACGTGCAGGGGGGCAACTCCACCGCGGTTGACGTGGCGGTTTGCTCGAACAACCTGAGGGCGCAGGAACGCCTGTCGCAGACAGCGTCGCGCAATGTCTACGGCCGTAACTGCCTCGATGTCGGCGGCGTCTGGATCGACGATGGCTACGCAGCGGATATGAAGACAGTCGTCGTGAAGGCCCAGAGCGATGCCTACTTCCGCATCATCGAGAAGAACCCGAAGATGAAAGACGTGTTTCGACTGGGCAACTACATCGTCTACGTCACACCCGGCAAGGTGGCGCTGGTCGTGGACGTCAACGACGGCAAGGAGAAGCTCGACGACGCGGAGATCGACGCGTTGTTCGCGGCTTTTCTCGCGCGCACAAAGTGTTTAAATGAC
Source organism: Gemmatales bacterium (assembly GCA_038324795.1). GTDB lineage: Bacteria > Planctomycetota > Planctomycetia > Gemmatales > Gemmataceae > JAIOQJ01. Next base: position 352 of record JBBQII010000234.1, on the reverse strand, counting down.
GCGGGCGAAAGCACGCTGGGTATGCGTTTAAGGTCATCGACCGTGTTGATCGAAACAGGCATCGGCAAGCCTCTCCACCGAAGCGGCTCGGTAATATGCTATCGGAGAACCACCCTCCGGCCGCGAGCCTGACGATCATGACGAATGATATCACCTGGAAGACCTGGCTGCCCTCGATGCACGTTGCACGCATGATGGCGCTGCTGTGGGGTGGTGCGATGGTCTACGCCGTTGTCGTTGCCCTGGTTCTTCACCACTTCCCGCTGGAGAACTGGCAACTCGGCACCGAGTGGGTGGCCATCAACGGTCTGGTCCTCGGCACGCTGCTGGTGTTCCGCAACAAGGAGGCGTA
>JBBQII010000233.1:0-6443 GCA_038324795.1 Gemmatales bacterium | reverse complement strand
GGTGAGCGTCAGCGGAATGATGGCAGCGTCCCACAGCGGGCGGCTAAGGAGCAGTGACGTACCGACGCAGACGACCACCAGCAGGCAGACGCCCGCCACCCGCCGGGTACTGGCTGCGAGCATCGGCTGAAAGCGCGACGTGTAGACGCATAGGATGATTGCCAGCGCGAAGCAGATCACCACGACGGAAGTCAGCCGCGTCAGCCTGTCGGCCAGCGACAGACTCGCGGCATAGGCGCGATGCTCGGCCAGCAGAAGCACGAAGCGAGGGGGGTCGATCCGTTGATCGCGTGGAACCAGGAGTGCTCCGACGGCATATTGGTCGACGCGCGGAGAGCCGCCCTCCTGCATCGAGACGGCATCCATCGCCTCGACCTGCTGGGCGGCATACGCCTGGTTGGGAACTTCAAAGGAAACACGTGCCCGGAAGTGGTGAGGAAGGATTGAATTGAGCCGATGCGGGAACGGCGGGTCGTTGACGTGCAGCATGCCGGCAATGAGCGCCGCGCTGAGCATGACAATAGTTAAGCGGGCGGCGAGCGGCCGGGACCATGCACGCGGAAGGGTAGGCACCCCGCCCCGGCTCGACCGCTTGCGGCCGTTCCAGTTGCACAATCGTTCGCTGCGTTGCCGGGACCAGAACATCGGTTCTTCCGTGAACCTCCGTGCATCCCGTTGGGATGCACGCTAACCGTTTACGACCGCCGTCGCGGCGCGTCGTCTTCGTACGCTTCGACAATCTTCTGCACCAGCGCGTGGCGGACGATGTCCGCGTTGTCCAAGTGGACGATCGCCAGCCTCGGGATGTTCCGCAGGCGTTGGACCGCGTCGTTCAGGCCGCTCTTGACCGTGCGCGGCAGGTCGGTCTGGGTCATGTCGCCGGTGACCACGATGCGGGAGTTCATTCCCATGCGCGTCAGGAACATCTTCATCTGCGATGTCGTCGCATTTTGCCCTTCATCCAGAATGATCACCGCGTTGTTCAACGTCCGGCCCCGCATATACGCCAACGGGACGATTTCGATAATGTCATTTTCCATGTATTTGCGAACCTGCTCGCGTTCCATCAAATCGTTCATGGAATCGAACAATGGCCGCAGGTACGGGTTGATTTTGGCCTCGAGATCGCCGGGAAGGAAGCCCAACCGTTCGCCGGCTTCCACGGCCGGCCTTACCAGAACGATCTTCTTTACCGTCCCTTGCCGCAACAGCGTGACTGCCCAGCCTACCGCAAGATACGTTTTTCCCGTACCTGCCGGGCCGACGCAGATCACCACGTCGTTGTCGCGCAGGGCCTGCACGTAGCGGCCCTGACCGTCGGTCCGGGGCCGAAGGTACTTGCCGCCATCCATGATCGTCAGGCTCTGTGCGGGGGAGGCAACGCTGCCGGCGCGGACGACTTCCAGAACGGTCTTCACATCTTCCGCGAGCAGTTTGCCATGGTTGCGCAGCACTGACCGCAACTGCTGAAACGTGCGCTCCGTCATGCCGACGCTTTCTTCGGTGCCGTCGATTTGCACTGTGTCGCCGCGGGCGATCAGCTTAACGCCCAGCGCGTCGCGGATCAGTTTCAGGTGCTGATCGCGGCTGCCGAAGAGCAGTACCGCCTCATCACGGCTGTCGACAGTCAGTTGGCGGGAAACCGGTGGATGTTCGGTCATGGGAACTCTCAGAGGGTGGCGATGAACCATAGATACGCAACCGGGGCGGCAAACAACAGGGAATCAATCACATCAAGTACGCCGCCGAACCCGGGCACGGCCGCGCTGGCGTCCTTCGTCTGCCGGTCGCGCTTGAGCAGCGACTCGGCCAGGTCGCCGAGCATCCCGGCCGTGCCGACCAGCAGGCCGAACAGGATGGCGCTGGCGGTGCAACAGAAGATCGGCTCGATAGTGCCGAGCGCCACGGCGACAACACATGCAAGGATCAGGCCGCCGATCGCCCCCTGCACGGTTTTCTTCGGGCTCAGTTGGGGCGTCATCGGCGTCCGGCCGAGCAGCCTGCCCGTGAGAAACTTGCCGGTGAAGTAGGCTCCGATGTCGCACCCTTTGGGGACGAAGACAGCCAATGCCAGTGCAAGGTTCGAGTATGCCGGCAGCCAGCGCATTTGCACCAGAAAAGCGGGGAGTACGCCCAGGTAGATGAGGATGAGCAGCGACTGACTCAATCGTTCGGTGATCAGTCGCGAGCCGGTGAAGGAACGCATTTCGATCATCGCGGCGACCGCGAACCAGCCGATCGCGATGAGCCCGAGGAGATGCCAGATGTCGATGGCGATCGGGAACGCACGCACCCAGTTGCCGGCCACCAGCATGCCGACGCCGCCGAAGCAGACGATCGCGGCGGGCCGGCTGTCGGGGTTTGTCATCCGCCGCAGTTCGCGCGTGGCCAGCAGTGCGGCCGCCATGGTGGCGACAAAGAGCACGGGAAAGTACGGGGCGAGGACGCGCGCTTCGAGGAGGATCAGCCCTGCCAGGCCGATCAGCAGTGTCCCCATCCAGATGCGGGTTCGCAGCATGGCGCTCGATTACGAAGGAGTGTCAACAAGGCCGCCGAATCGCCGGACGCGCTGAGCATAGTCGTGAAACGCCTGATGCAGAAGGTCGATGCCGAAGTCGGGCCAGCATGTCGGCGTCACCCACAGTTCGGCATACGAAATCTGCCAGAGCAGGTAGTTGGAAAGTCGCATTTCGCCCGCGGTACGGATGAGCAGGTCCGGGTCAGGCATCCCGGCGGTGTAGAGGTGGGCATCAATCGTGGTTTCGTCGATCGCTTCAACAGCAAGCGTGCCGGCCTTCACCTTGTCGGCAATCGAACGCACCGCGTCCACGATCTCTGCCCGGCTGCCGTAGTTGATCGCCAGGGCGAGCGTCATGCCAGTGTTGTTCACGCTCAGCGATTCACTGGTGCCGATCTCGCGCAGCACGTCATCGGGAAGCCCGTCGCGCCGACCGATCACGCGGAAACGGATGTTCTGCCGCAGGATTTCGGGGCGTTCCTGGACGAGGTACTGTTCGAGCAGCGTCATCAGGAACTCAAGTTCCGTCCGCGGCCTCTTCCAGTTCTCCGAACTCAGGCAGTAGAGCGTCAGTTGCTTCAGCCCCAGTCGCGTGCATTCCTCGATCACCGTGCGAACACTGTTGACCCCCTGCAGATGTCCCTCGACACGCTCGCGCCCGCGCTCACGCGCCCAGCGCCCGTTACCATCCATGATGATGGCGACATGCGCGGGGAGACGGGTGGGATCTGGAGGTGGTGTCGTCATGATTTCACGGCTTAGTCGCTTGCGGCGTCGCCATCAATCCTCCACAATCGGATACTGTCCCAGGGCCCGGAGTGCTTTCGCATAGGGTGAATTCGGACTGTGTCCCGGGTGAAACGGCCAGTTATCGTACGGTACAACGAAACACCACCGTTGCACATCTTCACCCAACGGCAGCGGGTTCTTTTCAATGTAGCCGATCGTACGCCTGATGTCGCGCGGATGATCGAGAAACACGTTCCATCCGGGCCCGGCAGGCCAAATCGGGTGATCGAGTGGGGCGAAATCGGCTTCCATCAACTTTGCTGCTGAGTTCTCCTTCAACTTCGCGATCATCTCTTCGGACGAGTCACGGTGTTTGCGAATCAGCAGATGCACATGGTCGGGCATGACAGCGCAGGCGTGGCAAGTGTACTTTTCCACTGCGATCACTTCGCTAAATGCGTCGGCAATGATCTGGCGGGCGTTCATGTCAAACCGCAGCAGGGGATGCCGCGAGCGTCTTCGTAGAACTCGCGAATCTCTTTCCCGGCAGGTTGCATCCTCTTCCGCCCGTAGTGGAGTTGACCCAGTTCGCTGATGATATCGCTCTTGATTGCCTTCGACATGCTCCCTCTTGGGTCGTCGGGAAGCCACCAGCCGTAACCCGTCCGGACGAGGTGGTACGCGATGACGGGGGGGTGGTTCATGGTTGACTCCATGGCGACGCCGCAAGCGGCTACAGGTGTATCGTCTGCTCCCGGTCGGGTCCCACCGACGCGATCGACACCCTCAACCCCAACAACTCCGAAATCCTCTCCACATACTTCAGTGCCTGCGCGGGCAAATCGCTCTTCTTCCGCGCCTTGGTTAGATCGACATCCCAGCCGGGCATTGTTTCGTAGATCGGTTTGCATCGCTCGAGCAGGAATGAATCGCTGGGGAATTCCTCGATGCGTTTGCCATCCAGCTCGTAAGCGATGCAGATGGACAACTGCTTGTGGCCGCTGAGCACATCGAGAAGCATCACGGTGATCTCGTCCACGCCGGCCAGGGCCGAGGTGTATTGCACGGCCACGGCGTCGAACCAACCGCAGCGCCGCGGCCGGCCGGTGACGGTGCCGTACTCCCGGCCCACTTTGCGGATGCGCTCGCCGATGCCGTCGGGCCCGTCGTCCAACTCGGTCGGGAACGGGCCGCGGCCCACGCGCGTCGTGTACGCTTTCACTACTCCGATGATCTTGTCGAGATGTCGCGATGGAATGCCCGCGCCATTCCAGATGCCGCCTGGCAGGCTGTTGGAACTGGTCACGTACGGGTAGGTGCCGTGGTCGATGTCGAGGAGGCTGCCCTGGGCCGCTTCGAAAATGATGTGCTTCCCGGCCTTAAGCCCCTGCTGCAGGATGCGCGTTGTGTCCGTGATGTGCGGGCGCAGTTGCTCGGCATAGCCCAGGTACTCATCGCAGATCCGGTCGGCGTCGAATGTCTTCATTTCGGCCCCGTTGGCCAGGGCCGCGATGATGCGGTTCTTGCGCGGGACCAGCGCTTTCAGGCGTTCGCGCAGGTGTTCGGGGTAAAGCAGTTCCCCCATGCGGATGCCGCCGGTTCGGCCGACCTTGTCCTGATAGCAAGGGCCGATGCCGCGGCCGGTGGTGCCGATGGCCGCGCCGCTGCCCTGTTCAACCGCCCGCTCTTCTTCCATGTGGTAAGGGAAGATGACATGGGCATGGTCGCTGACGGCAAGATTGTCGCCCACCTTGATGCCGGCCTGGCGGAGCTGGCTGATCTCTTCGAGCAATCGCGGCGGGTACACCACCAGTCCGTTGCCGATGACCGAGCGCAGGTGCGGCTTGAGAATGCCGGTAGGCAGCAGCGACACCTTAAAGGTGCGGTCGCCCCAGACGATCGTATGCCCGGCGTTCGCACCGCCGTTGTAGCGGACGACGAAGTCGGCCTTGTCGCTCAGCAGATCGACAATCTTGCCCTTCGCTTCGTCACCCCATTGCAGACCGACAACGCACGTAGCGGACATGGTACCTTTCCACGAAAAAACCCGCGGCACAGGCCCCGGGCTCCCGTTAAGTCGATTGAAACCATTTTCAGGCTAAGGGCCGTCCGCTCGCCCGTCAAGTGCGTCGAACAGATAGACGAACTCTTGCGGACGGCCGTAGCGGGAACGTACACTGTGTGGACAACTCCGGAGCCTGCTGCCATGCGATTGTCCGTTCTGTTCGCAATGTTGTTCCTGATACCGCCTGCACGTGCCGCCGATCCGCCGGTCGTGACGCAGGCCGACCTGATCAAGGCGCTGGTGCAGTCGCTGGACGATCCCGATGGGGAAGTACGCCAGAATATCGCCATCGCGCTCGCTAATCTGGGCGATACGGTCGTGCCGGCGTTGCTCACGGCACTGGAAGATCCGTCGGTCGAGCGTCGCAGCGGGGCGGCGATGGCCCTGGGACAGATTCGTCCCGCGGCAACGACGGCCATCCCCTCTCTGATCCGCGCGATGAAGGACAAGGATGAGATGGTCCGTCGACAGGCCTCGTATTCGCTTAGTAGAATGGTGCAGAAGGGGGGCATCATCGTGGTGGCCGTGCCCCCCGCGCCGCCGCCCGATCCGTTTCCCGCTTCCGGAGAGAAGCCGTGAGATTACGCCTCTTGTCCATCAGTCTGCTGCTGATTTCATCCGCCGTGTCGGCCCGCGCGCAACGGCCCGCGCATCTCGATGAACTCGATGAGCCGCTTCCGGCCGACATTCGCTCCGTGCTCGAGAATCGCAGGCTGAAGCCAAAGCTGGACGGAGACAGCGACCTGCTCAAGAAGATGCTCAAGGCCGTGCCGGACGGACTAGACCCGGCATCGATCGACCCGAAACTGGCCGCGAAGATGCTGAAGGACAACCCCGACCTGTTCACGCCGGAAAATCTCGAAAAGCTGCGCGGCATGGTTCAGGACCAGATGCGCGAACGGCCCAACTTCACCGATCGCAAAATTGACTGGGGCAACCTGGATGACACGCTCAAGAAGTTCGAGGAGTTCCGCAAGGAGAACCCGAATTTCAAGATGCCGAACATGACGCCGCCGAAGATCAACCCGGCCGATCCGAAGGTCGGCCCGATGACCAACGTACCGCCGACCGAGACGACGACGACGCTGCAGCAACCAGGGCCGGAAAAACAGCAGGAAAAACAGTTCAGCG
>JBBQII010000232.1:0-6450 GCA_038324795.1 Gemmatales bacterium | reverse complement strand
GCAGTTTGAATCCGCGCGTAAACACAATCGTGCGTTCTTCATGAACTCCGTCGTCAACGAAGATTCGATCTAAAACAGCCTGTCGAACATCCAGGCCAAGGGCGGGCGGCGTGTACAGCTTCTTGCCAAAGATTTGAGGATCGCGTTGCAATCGTCGGATGATCGTGCGGTAAGGGGTCACAAACCGTTGACCGTTTCCCGTCAAGTTTTCCTGTTCATGAAGCAGCATGAGGGTTTCCCTTTGCAGCTTCGACATGGACACGGTGTATCGCCGCGACGAGCCGTTGGCACTATTCATTTGGCTTCCCGCTCAGCGTCGAATTGTGCCTGCCGTTCCTCCATTTCACGCAGAACCTCCTCTCCATCCACGTCGTCCTCAAAAGTTTCGGTGTACTTTTGCAGATCGGCCGCGGAGAAGGCTTCTCGTGCGAGGCGATAGGCTCCGGTAAGTTCGTCGGGCGTCAATTCGACGTAGCTTAAAGGGCCTGTGACTTCTTCGGGACGGAGCAGCTTCATAAAAATCTCCTCGTGTTTGTAGACTATTTTACGTCGTCTATTGCTCGTCTTGCAAGCCCGTTCGTCGGGCGATCACAATTGCCATCGTCCAGGCCCGCGCTCCGCTGTGCGTCGCGGCTTCACGGGGTTACTTCGGTTTCCCCAGATGCTTCTGGAAATGCCCCGCGATGCGGGTCCACAACTTCTCGGTCACCACCGGGTCGGGCACCATGTGGGTCAGGCTCGGCAGGGGCAGCACTTCAAAATCCTTGCCGGCGCGGAATAACGCATCGGTCAATTTCAATGTGTGGCGGAAATACACGTTGTCGTCGGCGGTGCCATGAACGAGCAGCAGCGGGCGCGTCAGCTTGTCGGCCATCTTGACGAGGTTGGCGCGGTCGTAGGCATCCTGGCTTTCGGGCAGCGTGCCCAGGTAGCGTTCGGTGTAGTGGCTGTCGTAGTCTTCCCAATCGGTGACCGGCGCCCCGGCCACGGCCGCTTTGAACACCTCGGGGCGTTTCAGCACCGCCAGGGCCGACATGTAGCCGCCGAACGACCAGCCGACGATGCCGACGCGCTCCATGTCCATCTCGGGATGCTTCTCGCCGAGCAGTTTCAGCCCCGCGATCTGATCCTCAAGCGGCACCGAATCGAACTTCTGGTAGATGGCCCGCTCCCAATCGCGCCCGCGCCCCGGCGTGCCGCGATTGTCGATGGCGACGACGATGAATCCTTGATCGGCGAGCCATTGCTTCAGCAGCCAGGGGCGCATTTCTTGCGTGACGTGCAGGTGGTGCGGGCCGCCGTAGACATCAAGGATGACGGGGTATTTCTTCGTGGGATTGAAGTTGCTCGGGCGGATGATGGCGGTAAAAAAATCAGCGACTTTTCCAAACTCGATGTTCGGAGAAAAGTCAGGCTCGATGGCGACCGATGGCAGAACTTGTAATCCGGATACGCCCGTCACTCGTACGGTTGTAATGGGCATTGCGGCAGTCGTTGACCGCGTGAGAGCGAAGGCACTATGGTCTATCGCATATGTAACATCCACATGACCGAGTGCAAGTTCGACTGGAGCGAGTGTTCGCCTGATTATTGGTTGCGATTCGTCTTCCAGCATTTTAGATTTCACATGGACGAAACGCGTGTGTCCCGGTTCACCGCGAGAAACGCGGAGGATGACGCGGTCTCTAGCGGAGTCGAAAGAGACAAATCCTTGAACAGCTTCAGATGTAATGATCGGTTTCTTGTTCCCTTCACGATCGCGCAAAGTGACCTCATTACCCCCTTCGACTTCGCTGAACCAAAAAAAGCCTTCCTTCTCAGAAACCCAGTAGGGAGTATTTCGAGTGATGTTGACGAATGCTTGATCCTTTTCACTTAGCAAAGTGTTCGTCTTCCCTGTCTTCGCATCCACCAACAGCAATACCAGCTCCTGCTGCTTCCTATCCTGCACCTGAATCGTCAACGGACCAACTTTGTCCCACCGAACTGCCGCCAGGTACTCGAACTTTTTGCGGTCCCAATCGACCCACACCGTCTCACCGCCAGCGATCGGCACGATGCCCAGGTGCACGGCCACGTTCTTCTTGCCGGGGCGCGGGTAGTACTGCGGTAGTGGTTTCTGGTCGGGCTTATTCGGGTCGGCGACGTACCATTGTTCGACGCCTTCGTGGTCGGCCTCTTCGCAGGCGATGAACTTGGAATCGGGCGACCACCAGTAGCCGCTGAAACGGCCCATCTCTTCCTGGGCGACGAACTCGGCCAAGCCGTGTGTCTTGACCTCTGTGCCGCCGCGCGTCACCGGTGTCTCTTTGTTCGTGGCCAGATCGTAGACGTAGACATCATGATCGAGGACGTACGACACCTTCCTGCCATCCGGAGACCATTTCGGATCAAGCAGCGTGCCTTTCCCAGTCTTTAGCTCGATGGCGACGCCGCGAGTCGCGGAGCGGTCGAATACGTACAGCTTCCCGGACAGCCCCACCAGCACCTTCGAGCCATCGTCATTCAACTGATAGTCGCTGAAGCCGCCGACGCTCACGCGCTGCCGTTCCCGGCGCGCTTTCTCTTCGGGCGTCAGATTCTCTTCCGCCCCCTTCAGCAGGCTTTCCGGGGTCAGCAGTTCGCGCGTCTTGCCGCTGGCGACATCGAACTCGTACAGGCTCTGCTTCGGCTTTTTCGGCTCGCTGCGCAGGAACAACACCGCCTTCCCGTCGGGCGTCGGTTTCGGCTTGGCCGGTCGGCCGAGCATGAACCCGCGCGTCTCGGCATAGAGGCGCAGGAACGAGGCATCGAGCGGTTTCTGGTCCACGGGTTTCTTCTCATCGGCAAACAGAGGAGAGGCACACACAGTAAGCAGCAGAAATATCGATCGCATGATGCAATCCTTCGTGAAGCCGCGACGCGCAGGGTTTCCGAAGCGGAGCGCTCGGGTGCGTCCCTATCATGTCTACGTCGCTGGACGTTCGACAACATCAGTTTCCGGGAGACTCTCCGTGAGCAAAGGCAATATCCTGCTCGTCATCGGCGATGCCGCCGAGGTGCTCGACACCATGTACCCGCTGTTCCGCTTGAAGGAAGAGGGCTACACCGTGCATGTGGCCGGGCCGGCCAAGCGCATCTACCACCTCGTGCAGCATGACACGCACCCTGATTGGGATATCACCATCGAATCGCCGGGCTACAAGCTCGCGGCCGACATCGCCTTCAAGGACGTTAAGACGGCTGACTACGCGGGGTTGATCATCTCCGGCGGGCGGGCCCCCGAGTATATCCGCTACGATGCCGACCTGATCCGCATCACCAAGGAAGCCGACGCGAAGAAACTGCCGATCGCCTCGGTCTGCCACGGCATCGAGATCCTGGCTTCGGCAGACATCATCAAAGGTCGACAGGTGACGACGGTGAAGAAGTGCCGCTTCGATGCCGAGTTCTCCGGCGGTGTCTACGTCGATCAGGAAGTCGTCGTCGCCGGGAACCTCGTCTGCGCCCGCACCTGGCACGACAACCCGGCGTGGATGCGCGAGTTCATCAAGTTATTGAAGTGATTGCTTAGCCGGGTGTCGCAGGGCTTCCGGAGACACGCGCGGCGACGATGAGCGCTTAACCGCGAGACTCTCAGGAAACCCTACGAGTCGCGGCTAAGCGGTTTTGAACGCGGGAACCACCGCCGCCAAGAAGCGGCGAAGCCGACCAGGATGCCGAGATGGTCCAACCCCACGTCCCGCCATGAGGCACCGCGGTTGACGAACGACTGCAGAAACTCCGTCAGAAACGCATGGGAGCTCAGCAAACCCAGCAGCCACCAGCGCCGGCGCGGCGACACGTTCATCAGCCCGGCCAGCACGGCCAGGTAGGCGTACGCGGTTCCATGCAGAATCTTGGCAATGATGAACTTGATGTCATCACTGCCGAACACTTCGGTCGAGCGCGCTGGGACCGGGATGAGCAGGCCGATGGTCCAGAGGGCCAGGCTGAACCAAAACAGGGCAGTGATGAACAGAAAACGCCAACGCATCAATGGTTCCTGATGGAATGAATCAGTTCTGTCCGGCCGAGTCGCGCAGGCGTGAACGCAGGTAGCGGGCGCGGGCGGCGTTGCGGGCCTCGCCGTCGAGAATCTCGCCCATCAGCTTCTGCAGATGGGCAGGCTGCGAGTGCAGGAACAGTTCATTTACCGTCTCCAGCGGAACTTCTTCCATCAATTTCAGATGCAGGCCCAAACGGACCGAGGAAAGCAGGTCCATCGTCTCTTCGGAGGTCATCATCGTGGCCGACTGCAGAGTACCGATCGCGCGGGCAACCCGGTCCTGCATGCCCTGCCGGCTTTCGCGCACCAGCGCCGTGCGGGCCATGCGTTCATAACGCATGATCTCATGAATGACTTCGCGGATGTCCGTGAGAGCGGCCGCTTCGCTCTTGCCGAGCGTCACCTGGTTCGAGATCTGGTAGAAGTCGCCCGAAGCGCGACTGCCTTCGCCGTACAGGCCGCGAACCACGAGATTGATCTTCTGCAGGGCCTTGAACGCCTTTTCAATCTGCTTGGTCATGCCCAGGGCCGGCAGGTGCAGCATCACACTGGCCCGCATGCCGGTGCCGACGTTGGTGGGGCAGGCGGTCAGGTAGCCGAATTGTTCGTGGAAGGCGTAGGTCAGCTTGCTTTCGATCATGTCGTCGATGAAGTCGATTTCATCCCACGCGGCATCGAGAGCAAGGCCGCTGCGCATGACTTGCAGGCGAAGCTGGTCCTCCTCGTTGACCATCAGACTGACCGATTCGCGGTCGTCGAACGCCGCCCCGCGCGGGCCCTCGAGAACATTGGCCAGTTCGCGGCTGATCAGTTGCCGTTCCACCAGGAACTGCCGGTCGAGTGCGGACAGATCGCCCATCTCGACGTAACGCAGTTTGTGCGGCAGATCGAGCTGGGTGACGCAGTCGCGCAGTTTCGCTTCGACTTCGGCCTTCTCGTGGTTGCTGCTGCGGTTGGTGAACGGGTGGTCGGCCAGGTTGCGCGCCAGCCGGATGCGCGTGGAGACGACGACGTCCCCCTCGGGCCCGGTGCCTTTGAGCCATTCGCCCAGAGTCGGCAACATGCTGTCAAGGTTCATCCGGCAGTCTCCGCAGCCCGAATCCGGTCGCGCAGGGCGACCGCTTCCTCATAGCGTTCTTCGCGAACCGCAGCGTCCAGCAGTGTCCGCAGCTCAGCGCGTTCGCGTTCCTGCAATCCCTGCCTGTACCGCCGGGGCACCTTGCCGACATGACGAAGATGGCGGTGAATCCGTTCCAGCAACGGCTCAAGTGCCGAGCGGAACACCTCATACTCGGCCGGGCAGCCAAGCCGGCCCTGGGCGCGGAACTGAGCGTACTTCTGTCCGCACGCGGGGCAGGCTTCGCCGTCGATCGACTGCTTTCTCTTCTCATCGCGGGACTGGGCGACCAGGAAATGCAGCATTGCGGGTACGTTCACTTCCTGCTTATCGTCGGGAATCAGTTCATGTTCGCGGGCGCACTCGTCACACAAATGCACTTCGTGCTTCTTTTTATTGACAATGTCCGTCAGATGAATGGTTGCCTTCTGCTGGCAGAACTGGCACTTCATGTCGCGGCCCTTCCGTTATGCCAATTCTTCCATGCGGCGGATCTGATCTCGCAGCCGGGCTGCCTCCTCGTAGGCTTCGTCGACTACCGCTTTGTGCAGTTGCTTCCGCAATGTCGTCAATTCCTGTTGATGCATCTTCGTGCGCGGCAACCGGCGCGGTGTTTTGCCCGTGTGCCTGATGCCGCCGTGAATTCCTTCGAGCAGCGGGGTCAGTTCGTGGTGAAACGCTGTATAGTCATGCGGACAGCCGAGCCGGCCCGAGTTGCGGAAGTCGACGAACTTCAGCCCGCACACCTCGCACTGCTGCCCGGGAATCAGCCCTGCTTCATCAGCGACTTCCTTGCTGCCCTTGGAAGCTACTTTCGCCGGCTGCGCTTCATAAAGGTACTTCTGGGCGCAGTCCTCGCACAGGTGAAGTTCCTCGAACATCCCCTCGCCGATCACTTCGGTGATGTGCAGCGTTGCCGTCTTCGGGCAGTTCTGACATTTCATCGTCGTGAACTCTGTTGCCCCTGAATTCATCCGTGTCCGAGGCATTGTAGCAGGCAACGGCCGATCGCTGCAAGGAGTCGGCCTTCGGGATGACTGGAGGATCTGCGAAATCCTGCCGGACTGCGCTGCAACTGCCGCAGAACCCCCAGCCGGCCTGCCCCGCCTGATGATCGACGGATAGATGCTGAAGCGGGCTTGACGACGCGCGGAATCGCGTTATGTTCCGCCGCTCAGCGCGCTACGGTCCGTTCCAAGCTTCGGGGGAAGCTAACCGGACATGCCCATGCGCCATCGGGGGATGAATTCAATGAAACTGCGTGGCCTCATCGTCGCAGCCGCCATGATCGCGTTGTCCGGCTGCA
>JBBQII010000231.1:0-6456 GCA_038324795.1 Gemmatales bacterium | reverse complement strand
GGTGCGGCGCTGCGGGTCAATCTTGATAAAGCCCTTCTCGTCGAGTGCTACTTTGGTCTTCTCCAGTCCCAACCCCATCGTGTTCGGGCGTCGACCGACGGAAATCAGTACACGGTCAAACGTCTCGCTTGCAGGGACGTCCTTGCCTTCCAGCGTTGCGACAATTCCCTGCGGCGTCGCCTGAATCCCGGCCACTTTCGTGTTCAGGTGGATGGCTTCGAACTGCTCGCGCAACCGCTTCTCCAGCGGACGCACCAGATCGCGATCCGCCGCGGGAAGTAGGCCGTCTGTGAATTCGACGACGACGACCTTCGTTCCCATCGCGGCGTAGACGGTGCCGATCTCCAGCCCGATATAACCGCCGCCGATGATCAGCATGCGCTTCGGAATGTCCGGCAGTGCGAGCGCCCCTGTCGAATCCATCACGCGCGGGTCGCCGATCGCGAACGCCTTCGGCATGGCGGGGACGGAACCCGTGGCGATGACGCATTTCTGGAACCTGACCGTTCCCGTCGTTTCACCTTCGAGCTTTACCGTGTTGGAGTCGATGAAGCTGGCGCGCGTGCCCTTAAAGACCTCGACGCCGCGCCCCTTGCACAGCATGCCGATGCCGTTGTTCAGTTTGCCGATGACTTTCGTCTGGATGAAGCCTCGCAGTTTGTCGATGTCGATCTTCGGCGGCCCGAAGGTGACGCCCCAGTCCTCCGCTTCGTGTGCTTCGCGGATCAGTTTGGCGACATGCAAAAGCGCCTTCGATGGAATGCAGCCACGATTGGTGCAGACGCCGCCCAAACCGGGTTCAGCATCAACCAGCAGGGCATTCAGCCCATGATCAGCGGCATGCAGAGCTGCTGGATACCCCCCGGGGCCGCCGCCGATGACGAGGAGGGGGACTTCACGATTGATTGCACTCATGCGCGGTAACCTGTCCTGCGAAACGAAATGTTAATCTTCGGAATGACCGAGCAACCCGCGGATCAGGCGAAACCCACCTACGATGATGAGTATGATACCGTAGATCGAAATGCGGTCGTTCGAGAGGGCCAAGCAAATCAGGACGATGCCAAACAGCAAACTTCCAAGTGCGGCGGAAACACCGGGACTCAAAAAAATCCGGGGTGGGCCGGCATAGCGATCCCCGGTACGCGCCGATTTCTTCTTTCTCGCCTTCGTTGTCCGCTCGGGCTTGAACTCAATCGCGGTCGGCTTCGAAACCATATCGACGCCGTATCCATCTCGTGCAGGCTCGAGTTCCTCTGCCGTGCGTTTCGAGCGAATGCCTGCGACTTCAGGAGTTTCATCCGACAGCAGAGCGGCCGCCGTCGCGTCATAGTCGATGATCGGCGTCGGAACCGTCAGCACCGTGCCGCAATCGGGACATTTGGCCCTCTTGCCCGCATATTTGTCGGCAACGGAACGATTCCAGCCGCACGTGCATTCAACGGGAATGGGCATCGCGAATCTCGCTGGGTTCCGGGGTCAACTCTCCATTAACAGCCGAATCGGATCCGAGAACAGTTGAACAAGCCTGGTCGTGAAGCGGGCACCGTCGGCACCGTCGATCACGCGATGGTCGTACGTGAGACACAGCGGCAGCATCAGGCGCGGCTCGATTCTGCCTTCCCGCACGACTGGCTGCAACGCCGAGCGTGCCATGCCGAGGATCGCGACTTCCGGGTAGTTGATGATGGGCGAAAAAGCCGTGCCGCCGATGCCGCCCAGGTTCGTGATGGTGATGCTGCCGCCACGCATTTCGTCGATGGTCAGTTTGCCGGTGCGTGCCTTTTCGGCCAGTTCGGCGATGTCGCGTGCCAGTTCGCGGATGCTTTTCTTGTCCGCATCGCGGATGACGGGCACCACCAGGCCGCGTTCGGTGTCGACGGCAATGCCGATGTGGAAATACTGCTTGAAGATCTGCTGTCCGTTGGCGACGTCAAGCGAACTGTTGAAGTGCGGGAACTCCTTCAACACCGCGACGACCGCCTTGATGGCCAACACGGTCATCGTCACCTTGGGCGAACCCTTGGGCAGCCCTTCGACGATTCGCTTGCGGCCGGATTCCAGATCGGTGATGTCCGCCAGATCGAACTGGGTGACGGCAGGGGCGACATGCCAGGAGATCGTCAGGTTCTCCGCAATCTTCTTGCGGATATTGCTGACGGGCTTCTTTTCGATCGGGCCGTACTTGCTGAAGTCGGGCATCGGCGGAATCGTGATGCCGGACGATCCCGACGCTGCCGGCGGGGCCGTTATCTTCTTCCGTACAAAACTCTTCACGTCGTCGATGGTGATGCGACCGCCACGGGCACTGCCTGCCACTTCGTGCAGGTTGATCCCCAACTCGCGCGCGAGGCGCCGGGTCGCAGGCCCCGCGGCGACGGGCGGCTTGGGGGTGCCGTTGACGACTTCGACGGGAGCGGGAGCGGGTTCCTTCGCGAGTGGCTTCTCGGGAGTCGCTTGCGGCGTCGCCTTCTGTTCAGCGGGAGTTGGCGACGCCGCAAGGGGCGAACCACCGGTGAACAATGCAACCACCGCGCCGACTGACACTTTGTCCCCGGCGTTCACCTTCAATTCGGTGATCACGCCATCCGCAGGAGCGGGCACGGGCATCGAGGCTTTGTCCGTCTCGATCGTGAAAAGTTCCTGATCTTTCTTGACGGTGTCGCCCGACTTCACGGAGACCGAAACGATCGTCCCGCCTTCGATCCCTTCGCCCAGTGCCGGAAGTTTGAATTCGGAACTGGTAGCGGATGGCGCCGACGCGAGCGGCTTGGACTCCGCCGCTTGCGGTGTCGCCTCACGCGCGGTCGCCTTGGAAGCAGCCGCCTGCGGCGCGGGTGCTTTTTTCTCACCCGGTCCCCCGGAGAGAATCACCAGCACCTGCCCGATCCTGACCTTATCACCCTGCTTCGCTTTCAACTCGACGACGACACCCGGCGCGGTGGCGGGGATCGGCATGGCGGCCTTGTCGGTCTCGACTTCGAGAAGCGTCTGCCCGGCCGTGACCTGGTCGCCGACTTTGACAGCGACGTTTACAATCGTCGCGTCGGCAATGCCTTCGCCCAACTCGGGCAACTTGAATTCCATCGGCTCTATCCCTCACGCACGGCTGTGGAATGTTCTCGCGTCGCAGTTTCAAGAGTCAAACGGTCCACGGGGCCGGGGCCTCGGCATTCAGTCCCAGGTCCTTGATCGCCTGCTTCACCACACCCATCTCAATTTCCTTGCGTTCCGCCAGCGCGTACAGCGTGGCGACGACAATCGATTCAGCATCAACTTCGAAGAACCGTCGCAGGGCCTGCCGGGTCTCGCTGCGGCCGAAGCCGTCGGTCCCCAGGGCCAGCAATCGGCCTTCCGTGTAGGTGGCGATCTGCTCGGGCAGGGCACGCATGTAATCCGAACTGGCAATGATCGGCCCCTTGGTTGCCCCCAGCATCTTCCCGACATGGCTGACGCGCGGCGCTTCGCCCGGGTGCAGCCTGTTCCAGCGCTCGCACTCGATGCAGTCGCGGCGGAGTTCCTGATAGCTGGTCGCGCTGAAGACCGTGCTGGCAATCTTGTACTTGTCCGCCAGGATCTTCTGCGCCCGCAGCACTTCGTTCATGATCACGCCGCTGCCCAGCAACTGCACCGTCTGCTGCGCCCCCTTGGGCGTGTTCGTGCTGAATGGGTAGAGGCCCTTGAGAATGTCATCCCGACAGCCTTCGGGCATGGCCGGCATGTCGTAGCTTTCGTTGTAAACGGTGAGGTAGTAGAAGACATCCTCCCCCTTTACGAACATGCGGTTGATGCCTTCCTCGATGATGACGGCCAGTTCGTAGGCGAAGGCCGGGTCGTAGGCCCGGCAGGTCGGTACGGTCAGGGCCATCAGGTGGCTGTGGCCGTCTTCGTGCTGCAGGCCTTCGCCGTTGATCGTCGTGCGCCCGGCCGTGGCACCCATCAGGAAGCCGCGTGCCCGGCTGTCGGCCGCGGCCCAGATCAGGTCGCCGACACGCTGGAAGCCGAACATCGAATAGTAGATGTAGAACGGAATCGTGTTGACGCCATGTGTACTGTAGGCGGTGCCCGAGGCGATGAAGCTGGCCATGCTTCCTGCTTCGTTGATCCCTTCCTGGAAGATCTGCCCGCTGCGGCTTTCGCGGTACATCGTCATCGAGCCGGCATCGACAGGCTCGTACAGCTGGCCAACGCGACTGTAGATGCCGAACTGGTTGTACAGGCCGGGCATGCCGAACGTCTGCCCTTCGTCAGGCACGATCGGCACGATCAGTTTGCCGACGTGCGGATCGCGCATCAGCGAGTTCATCAGCGAGACCCACGCCAGTGTCGTCGATTGGCTCTTGCCCGCTTGCGTCGCTTCGTGCAACCGCTTGAACGACTCGGGCTTCGGCGGGGAGCAGGGGGTGAACGTGTTGTTGCGGGCCGGCTGATAGCCGCCCAGCACCTGGCGATGCGCCTGCAGGTATTTCATCTCCGGCGAGTCGGGTGCCGGCCGATAGAACGGAATGCTTTCAATTTCATCATCGGCGATGGGCAACCCGAAGCGGTCACGGAATGTCTGCAGCGCGAGCAGTTGCTCTTTCTTCGACTTCTGCTCGGGCGTCAGGGACGGGTCGGCGGCGATCTTGACGGACATTTTCTTCAACTGGTGCGTGGTGTTCTTCGCCTCGCCCCCTTCGCCCGGAACGCCGTAGCCCTTGATCGTCTTGACCAGCACAACGCTCGGTTGGCCGCGATGTTCAAACGCCTTCTTGTACCCGGCATAGACCTTCAACGGATCGTGCCCGCCACGCGGCAGCCGTTCAATTTCATCGTCCGACATGTGCGCGACCATGCGCTTCAGTTCGGGCGTGTTGAAGAAATGCTCGCGAATGTAGGCGCCGCCCTTGACCACGTAGTTCTGATACTCGCCGTCGACGATCTCTTCCATCCGGCGGGCCAGCGCTCCGGACTTGTCGCCTTGCAGGAGATTGTCCCAGCCACTGCCCCAAATGACCTTGATGACGTTCCAGCCGGCCCCGCGAAAGATGCCCTCGAGGTCCTGGATGATCTTGCCGTTGCCGCGCACCGGGCCATCAAGCCGCTGAAGATTGCAGTTGACGACCCAGATCAGATTGTCGAGTTTCTCCCGCCCGGCCAGCGAAATGGCACCAAGTGTCTCCGGCTCATCGGTCTCGCCGTCGCCCAGGAATGCCCAGACGCTCAACCCTTCAGTAGTGGCAAGATCGCGGTCGTGCAGATAGTAGTTGTAGCGAGCCTGGTAGATCGACATGATCGGTCCCAGGCCCATGCTGACCGTGGGGAACTGCCAGAAGTTCGGCATCAGCCAGGGATGCGGGTAGCTGCTCAGGCCGCCCCCCGGCTGCAGTTCCTGCCGGAAGTTCTTCATCTGCGTTTCGTTCAGCCGGCCTTCGACGAACGCACGGGCATACATGCCGGGGCTGGCATGGCCCTGGAAGTAGATGATGTCGCCGTTGCTCTGCTCAGTCCGGCCGCGGAAGAAGTGGTTGAAACCGACTTCGTACAGCGTGGCCGCTGAGGCGAACGTCGAGATATGCCCTCCGACGTTGGTCGACTTGTTGGCCCGCACCACCATCGCCATCGCGTTCCAGCGGATAATGCTCTTGATGCGCCGTTCCAGTTCACGATTACCGGGATAGGGCGGCTGGTCTTCAACATCAATCGTGTTCAGATAGGGCGTATTGATGCCAGACGGCATGTTGACGCCCGCACGGTCAGCCCGGGCGATCAACAGTTCGATGAGGAAGCGCGCACGTTCGCCGCCTTCGTTCTTCAGAACCGCCTCGAGTGAATCCAGCCATTCCGCGGTCTCCAGCGGATCGGCATCCAGCGGAACCGGAACGGTCGGCTCGACGAAGGCATCACTGTGTACGATCATCGCGCGTGCTCTCCCGTAGCGCTGGCTTCAGCGCTGACTCTTTTCGACTATCGACAACTGATCCCGAAGCTCGCGAAACAAGGACTCGATTGCGAGATGCAGTCCATACGGAAGGCGAATCGACCCGTCACGCCAGGACCTCAGGTGGAGAGAGCCCTGCCGTTTCCGTCGGCATCCGTCAAGATGTTGAATACGATTCATGAACGAAGTTAGGATAGGAAGGCACGCGAAGTGCGTCTACAGTAGGAAACACTGACAACGTGCCGGTCGATGCCGCCAGTCCGAGGCAACTGATGCAATCCCGACTGATTATGCTGTTTGCCCTGCTGGCCGTTCCGTGCCCACTGATGGCACAATCTTCACCTCGAAACAAGACAGTGACACTGTCGAACGACACCCGGCCGCTGAAAGCAGTCGTTGCCGACATCGCACGGCAGACCGGGCTGGAGATCGACATTTCCGCCATGGATGCCGAATTGCCCCTTCGGGACGGAGCGAACAAGCAGCCTTTCTGGACGGTCGTCGACCGCCTGGCGGAACAAGTGAACAGCCGGGTT
>JBBQII010000230.1:0-6470 GCA_038324795.1 Gemmatales bacterium | reverse complement strand
AAAAAAACCGAGTCTAGAGCCGTTCAAATAATCCCATTCTTGGGCGTTCAGAAGCAATTCTGGGGAATGCCGAAGGAGTCGGCAAAAGAACTTCAGTATTCGTACCAGCTGATGGGCGATCTTCTGGCCCAAGCGGGTGCTTTGTGGTCACTCAACCCCGAAAAGTGCTCCCCTTTAGTCGGCCTTTATGTCAATCCGAAGAACTTGCGGGCAATCCGGTTCTACGGGAACTGGGGTTTTTCTGCTAACGGAACATCAAAAGACGGCCTGCTTCGTATGTTCATAAACGTCGCAGAGGAATCGAGCGCCTTCCTATAAATCGAAAACACCTCTCCCCCGCACTCTGGGCAATCCAGCCAAACCCTGCCGCGCCTGCCCGGTGTTCCGTGCGGATTTCCGCGAAGTTGCTGATTCCGACGCCGCTTCCCCGGCGTCTCAGGCTGGCCTTGCGGTAAGATGCAGCGTCGGCTATTACCATGACCGCGATCGGCATTGCCCGGCGCCTGTCGCCAACACCCGGACCACGTTGACAGGAGCGATATCCATGAAACTTTCCGGCCTGGCCCTCTCGGCCTGCCTGATCTTTGCCGGTTCAACCGTCGCCCAAGCCCCGGTACCCGCTTCCGGCCCGGCCCCGACCGGCGAACGGCTCGACCAACTGCTGACCGCCTGGGAAAAGCGGATGGCCGGTACCGAAAGCCTTTACACCAAAACCTCCCGCACCGAGACGCATCCGCTGACCAAGAAGCAGACGACCTTCGTCGGCGAAGCCGCGTTCCAGAAGCCGAGCATGGCCCGCATCGACCTGACCCACCAGGACGAAGTCGGCAAGCCCGATGCCGAGAAGACCAACTTCGAACGCCTGTTCTGCACCGGCCAGTACATCTACGAGTACAGCCCGGCCGACAAGAAGATCATCATTCATGAAATGCCGAAGAACAACCCGGCCGACGACAACATGATCATGTCGTTCCTGAAGGGAATGAAGGCTGCCAACGCCAAGGCCCGCTTCGACATGACGCTCAGCAAAGAAGACGAATGGTACGGCTACCTGCTGATCTCGCCGAAGAATGCGGCCGACAAGGCTGAGTTCACCGCCGCCCAGTTGACTATCTGGATGAAGAACCCGAACCCGGCCAACAAGCCCGACCTGGCCATGATGCCCGTGCGCCTCTGGTATCGGCAGCCCAACGGCAAGGAAGTGACCTACACCTTCGGCGACATGCAGCCGAACGTCAACTTGCCGAAGGATGCCTTCGTGCCGCGGCAGATCGCCGGTTACAAGGTTGAGAATGCTCAACCCGCGGTACCGATGAGCCCGCTCGTCCCGAAGACGCCCGCCCCGATCGTCCGCGAACAGAAACCGTAGATCGCGACGGCGAACAAACAGTGTCACGAGCCGCGACCGTCAGGGAGCAGGTGGGATTTCACCCGCTCCCTGACGGTCGCGGCTCGTTGTGGATGCCCACTTCCCATTTTCCCTTCTCTCACCCCGCCCCTGCCCCATAGCATCTTCCTTGTCCGCTCGCGGCTTCAAAACCGGATACTCCTGCGCCCAACCCCCTCTGAAAGGTGCCATCATGGCCTCCGTGAAACCCGGCTCGCTGATCGAGAAGCTGAATACGACCTGCAGGCGGGCTCTCGAGGGGGCGGCGGGGCTGTGCATGTCGCGGTCGCACTATCACGTCGAGATCGAGCACTGGCTTCTCAAGCTGCTCGAAGGCAACAACAACGATCTCGTCATCATCATGCGGCACTACGGCATCGATGCGCCAAAGACGACACATGAACTGGAGAAGACCCTTGGCACCTTCAAGACCGGCAACGGTCGTTCGCCCGACCTGACACCCGAACTGCTCGACGCTATCCGCGAAGGCTGGGTCATCGCCTCGTTGGAACTGAAGGCCGGCAAGGTTCGCACCGGAGCGATTCTGACCGCACTGTTGACCGATCGCATGCTGGCCATGCGGCTTAAGGCGAGTTCACCGGAACTGGGCCGGCTCAGTGGCGAAAAATTGCAGTCGGAACTCGCCGACCTGCTGGCGGCGACGGGCAGCGATGAGAACGACCAGGACGTCCCCGCGCAGGGCTCCGCACCCGCGGCGGTTGGCCCTGATGGAACGCCCGCCCCGGCCGCCAATTCGAAGACGCCGTCGCTCGATCAGTTCACCGTGAACCTGACAGAGCGGGCGAAGAAGGGCGAGATCGACCCGGTCATCGGCCGGGACAACGAAATCCGCCAGGTGATCGACATCCTCACGCGCCGCCGGCAGAACAACCCGATCCTGACCGGCGAAGCGGGCGTCGGCAAGACCGCGGTTGTCGAAGGGCTGGCCCTGCGTATCGCGGCGGGCGATGTGCCGCCGCCCTTGAAGAACGTCATCCTGCGCATCCTGGATCTGGGCCTGCTGCAGGCCGGGGCGGGTGTGAAGGGCGAATTCGAGAATCGGCTGAAGTCGGTCATCGAAGAAGTGAAGCGTTCCCCGGTCCCGGTGGTCCTGTTCATCGACGAAGCGCACACGATGATCGGGGCGGGCGGCACGGCCGGGCAGAACGATGCCGCCAACCTGCTCAAACCCGCGCTGGCCCGCGGCGAGTTGCGCACCATCGCGGCCACCACGTTCGCGGAGTACAAGAAGTTCTTCGAGACCGACGCCGCATTGAAGCGCCGTTTCCAGGTCGTCCGCGTCGAAGAACCCGATGAACAGAAGGCGATCCGCATGCTGCGCGGGTTGGTGCCGATGCTCGAAAAGCACCACAAAGTGCGTATCCGAGATGAAGCTGTGGTGGACGCCACCCGGCTGTCGCATCGCTACGTGCCCGATCGCCAGCTTCCGGACAAGTCGATCAGCCTGCTCGACACAGTCTGTGCCCGCGTCGGCCTGAGCCAGACTGCAACGCCGCCCGCGCTGGAAGATACCCGGCGCGAGATCGACCACCTGACGGCCGAGATCCAGTTCCTGGAACGCGAGGCCGCGACCGGCCACCACAGCCCCGAACGGATGGCCGACCTTAAGGAACGGCTGGGCCTGTCGACGACGAAGCGGGAAGGGTTCGAGAAGCAGTTGGAAGGCGAGAAGAAGCTCGTCGTCGAAATCCTGAAACTGCGTGAGACGCTGGAGAAGGCCGCCACCGAAGGCAAACCGTCGGAGACGGATCAGGCCGAACTGCAGCGCCTCGAAGCGGAACTAAAGCGGCTGCAGGGGGAGAACCCGCTCGTCTATCCGGTGGTAACGGGTGCTGCCGTCGCGGAAGTCATTTCGAGCATGACCGGTATCCCCATCGGCAAGATGGTCACCGACGAGATTCATACGCTCTTGCACCTGCGCGAGAAGCTCAGCGAACGCGTCGTCGGGCAGGATCATGCTTTGGAGATCATCGCCCAGCGCATCCGCACGGCCCGCACAGATTTGGCGGACCCGCGCCGGCCGATCGGTGTGTTCCTGCTGGTCGGCACCTCCGGCGTCGGTAAGACCGAGACGGCGATGGCACTGGCCGACCTGCTCTACGGCGGCGACCGCAACATGGTCGTCGTCAACATGAGCGAGTACAAGGAATCGCACAAGGTCTCGCGACTCACGGGGTCCGCGAAGGGCTACGTCGGCTACGGCGAAGGCGGCGTGCTGACCAACGCCGTCAAGAATCGCCCGTACAGCGTCGTGCTGCTGGACGAAGTCGAAAAGGCGGACGAATCGGTGCAGGAGATCTTCTACCAGGTGTTCGACAAGGGCACGCTGCAGAACGACACGGGCGAGGAAGTGAACTTCAAGAACACCATCATTCTGCTGACTTCCAATGTCGGTACCGACACGATTCATAAAGCATGTGCCGACCCGGACACGATGCCGACCATGGAGGGTTTGGCCCAGATGCTGCGGCCCGACCTGCTGAAGGCGTTCAAGCCGGCTCTGCTTGGCCGCATGGCCATCGTGCCGTATTTCCCGCTCTCGGAGACGGTCATCAAGCGGATCATCGAGATCGGCCTGAAGAAAGTCGGCGATCGACTGAAGCTGAACCACAAGGCCGGCTTCTCATATGATCCCAGCGTCGTCGATACGATTGCGTCGCGCTGCAAGGAAGTGGAAAGCGGGGCGAGAAATGTGGATCACATCATCACGGGCACGCTGCTGCCGACGATCTCGACCGAGCTGCTGACCCGACTGGCCGAGGGCAAGACCATCCGCAAAGTGCACGTCAGCACCGATGCGGGCGGGCAGTTTGCGTACACGATTGATTGAGCGGCATGATGGATACGGAAATAGCCGGATGCCCGGTGCATTCGGCTATTTCCGGCCCACGAAGTTGTTGCAGTCGGAATGGGAGCCAATCCAGTACCAGACGTTTGTGTCGCCCTCGACGAAGTAAATCGCGCGATACCCCATGCTCAGTCAAACACTGAAACTTCCTTCGCGATGGCGACCGGTTCGCGTATTCTTGAGTGCATGATGACGAAGTGCTTTGGAAGAGGGGTCGCGAAGGAATTCCTTGAACGTCAGATCAGCGAGTTCCCGGATTTCCTCCGGGAGCGCGTCGTAAAGTACGCGTTAATCCCTTGAACGCCGGTTGTTCACCGTGACACCAGCTCCGACTGTCCGGCACGATGCTGATCCAGCGCGGCTTCCTGCAGTGGCACCAGTTCATCCCCGAAAAATTCGTCATCGGGTGTAAGCATGTCGATTGCCTGAGCATGTTGCGATCGCAGATCGCCGGCATGCTGAACGGTGTACAACCGACCCTCCATCGCTGCGACATCAAGTAGCACCTTGGCAGTGATTTCCGCCCACTGCCTGACGGCAGCGCGCTGCCCGTCATCCAATTCTTCATTGAACGGAAACTGACCTGACAACGCCGCATGGCGATGCCAATAGTCCACGCGAAGGAGGATGTTGAATGTGTTTACTCCGACCGCGACTATGTTTTCAACGTCCAGGCGATGTCATCGCCTCATCGTGGGCGTCTTTCCAGGCTGCCTGCTCGCTTCCGTAGAATTCGACACCCTTGCAGGTGGCATCGAATTTATCCTTGACCGGCATTTGAAATGTCCCCGCGAGATTTGTCCACGTTTGGAGGAGATGGCGCGGGCATTGATGGATGATATTTTGCCCGAAGCCAGGAATCTAACTGAGTGGCATCAACCTGTCAATTGACGCGACATTCGTCCTGCGCTTCGGGAAACAATCGTTACTCCGCACCACTCAATATCTGAATCTGCTTCGGATCGACGACCTTGATGTACGGGGCACCGGTGCGGTAGGTCTTTGTGTCATCGCCCTGGCGGGTGATCCGGCCGACGACGCGGATACGACGGTCGGAGAATTCTTTCTCCAGTTTCACCGGGTCGGTGGTATCGAACCGGCCGTTGGTCACGGCACTGCGGTCGATCAGGACGAAGAAGCACTTGTCCGTATGCGTCGGCGATGAGTACAGATAGACGTTCTTGTCGCTGTTCTCTACCGCGCCGACCTGCATGTCGACACAGGCAAAGCCATCCACGTTTGTGTCGGCCTCGTCAGCGGTCAGGATCGGCAGCATGCCCGCGGTGGTGGCCGGTTGCGGCTTCGGCCGGGTTGCTTCGCGGTACACCGTCCAACCGGTCAGGATCGCGATCAGGCCGGCCATGGTCAGCATCAACCACAGCGGCAACTCCACTTTGCGAACGGGCGTTCGCGGCCGTTTGTCGTGTTTACCGGCCGGCTTGATGAGCAGTTTCCCGGTGACGGCCAGATCGGTCTTGGGCGCGGGGCGATTGCCCAGCGATGCAGTCTGCGGGGCGGGCAGGTCGGCGGGGGCCTGGCAGGCGCGAATGCGTTCCACCACGGCCGGCGACCAGGTCGGCATCACCGCTTCGCCCGGCAGTTTCGGCGGCGGCGTGCAGTACGATTGCAGCAGCTCCGCGATATCGCCCGGGGCGGCGTAACGGTTGCGCGGTTCCTTCTCCAGCATCCGCGACACGACCGCCGCCATCGCCTCGGGAACCTGCGGTCGTCGCTCGCGGATCGGCAACGGATTCATGGTTCGATGCCAGAGCAGCTTCTGCGAAACGCTGCCGTCTTCAAAAGGTGCCTTGCCGCACAGCAGAAAGTAGAACGTCGCCCCCAGGCTGTAGATGTCGCCGCGGATGTCGGTATCCAGGCTGCCCGATGCCTGTTCCGGCGAGATGTAGTCCGCCGTGCCCAGAATCGTGTTCTCGTTGAAAAGCGAGGTGACGTTGGAACCGGAATGATCGAAGATGCGTGCAAGGCCCATGTCGAGAATCTTGACCGTGCCGGTGCGTTCCAGCAGCAGGTTGCCGGGCTTGATATCGCGATGCACCCACCCGGCCAGCCATGCATGATGCAGCCCGCGAGCCGCTTGCATCACGCACCAGGCGGCCAGTTCGGGGCTCAGGGGGCCGTTGTTCGATACCAGGGTCTGCAGGTCGATGCCGTCGATGAACTCCATCACCAGGAAGTGGCGGCCGCCCGCCTGGT
>JBBQII010000229.1:0-6497 GCA_038324795.1 Gemmatales bacterium | reverse complement strand
ATTCACGCAACATCGAACTGGCCGTCACATGGACGGACGAAGATGGAGTCGGACGCGAACTGCTGGTGCCCGGTGCGATGCTCAAGCAGATGGGCTCGCTGTCGAATGATCAGCTTCCGGTTGATATCGAAGTCCTGGAGTACCACAAGAACACAACGTTCGTCGAAACACCTGATTTGAAAGACAATCAGGATACGCTGGTATTTGTGAGTGGCGGCCGATCGGCCGGCGTGCGAGTGGTCATTGTTCCGTCGGCAGAAGAGGCGGGTGTGAAGTCGGAACGTGATGACGCCCCGGCGGTCAAAGTCGTTCTGCGAGACAAGAAAACCGGTGATGAACTCGGCACACATTTCCTGTCGCTGTGGCAATACCGCAATTACAACAACCGACTGCTGATCGGCCGACCGCACCGTTTCACGGCGGACGGCCGGACCTACGACATCGAACTGCGGAATCGCCGGGTCTATAAGCCGTATACGGTTCAACTCGACAAGTTCGAACACAAGGTCTACCCGGGAACAGTGGTGGCCAAGGACTACGCCAGCACCATCACGATGATCGATCAGGAACGTGGCGATCAGCGCGAAGGCATCCGAATCTGGATGAATAATCCGCTTCGATACCGCGGGGAAACATTCTATCAGTCGGGCGTGCTTCCCGAGGACAGCGGCACAGTTCTGCAGGTCGTCAACAACCCCGGCTGGATGCTGCCATACGTCTCGTGCGTGGTAGTGACATTGGGAATGCTGGTCCATTTCAGCATCACGCTGACGACGTTCCTGACGCGGAGGTTCGTGCGATGAAGGACTTGGAACGCTTCTTCCCGTGGGTGGTGGTCGCAATCGCCGCCTTAATGATTGCATCAACCGCCATACCGCCGTCCCCGAAGGCCGGGGAAATGGACCTTTACGAGTTCGGCAAGATCCCGGTGCAGACGGGCGGGCGGATCAAGCCGTTCGACACGGTGGCCCTGGTGTCGCTGCAGATCATCAACGAACGCCAGCAGTTCAAGGCCCCGGACGGTAAAACCGAACCTGCAATTGCATTTCTGCTGAAGTCAATCGGCAGCGCGCAGGACGGACTTGCCGGCCCCGGTTCTGAATTGAAGATCTTCAAGTTCGATCATGACCGCATCGTCGACTTTTTCAAGCTCGAACGCCGCAAGGACCATCTCTACTCGATGAAAGAGCTTGAGTCGAGCCGGTACGCGTTCAGAGCCGCCGACGGCACGTTGAAGTTCATGAACCTGGATGGAGCCCGTGCTTTGGTTGAGGAAAATCCGAAGATTGGCGACAAAGATATTGAGGATCGGCTTGAGGTTGAATTCAACCGCATCGAAGCGATTCCCGAGAAAAAGCGGGATGCCTACGACAATCGCATGATTCACCTGAAGCGGCAGATCAGTTTGTACCGCGAAATCGCTTCGGAACGCGGTCCCTATGTTGTTCCGCCAGCTCCCGGCACCGGCGAACGATGGCTGTCGCTTCGGGAGATCGACGACGAAATGTCACGTCAGGCACGCGCGCAGATCCAGATGGCCCTGGACAGCGGCAAGTTTGACGCCGACAAACTCAGCGACAAAGAACTCGGAAACCTCGCAAGGGCATTGCAGCGACGCCTGCTGAAGGAGCGATTTCCGGGAGCAGCGCGGTTCCATGACATTCTCGAGAACTACAGGCTGAACAACGCGAGCGAGTTCAACGAGGCTGTTCGCGGTTACAAGGCCGAGTCACTGAAAGACGTGCCGCCCGACGTCCTCTTCAAGGTGGATGTGGAGGCGTACGTCAACCACGTTTCGCCGTTCTTCACCTGCATGATGCTGTATCTTTCGATCATCATCATCGGTTGTTTTTCTTGGATGTTCTGGCACGAACCGCTGCGTCGCTCGGCCCTGTTCCTCGGCTTTCTGACGTTCGCCTTCCATTCGCTGGCACTGCTGTCGCGCATGTATATTCAGGGCCGGCCGCCGGTGACGAACCTCTACTCGTCGGCCGTGTTCATTGCCTGGGGCTGCGTGCTGTTCTGCCTGGTGCTGGAGTGCATCTACAAGAATGGGGTCGGCAACCTGGTGGGAGCGACGCTGGGTGCCTCGACGATGTACATTGCCCACAAGCTCTCCGAGAGTGGCGATACTCTCGAGATGCTGCAGGCCGTGCTCGATACCAACATCTGGCTGGCGACGCATGTCGTCTGTGTGTCACTGGGCTACGTCGCCACGTACGTTGCCGGGTTCATCGGCATCATCTACGTCCTTCGCGGAGTGTTCACCAAGTCGCTCGATTCGCAAACTTCGAAGGTGATGGGGCAGATGATGTACGGCGTCGTCTGCTTTGCCATGCTGTTGAGCTTCGTGGGCACCGTCCTGGGCGGCATCTGGGGCGATCAGTCGTGGGGCCGATTCTGGGGATGGGACCCGAAGGAAAACGGGGCGGTTCTCGTCGTCATCATGAACGCCCTGATCCTGCATGCCCGCTGGTGTGGCATGGTGAAAGTGCGCGGCATCGCACTGCTGACGATTGTCGGCAACATGATCACGACCTGGTCGTGGTTCGGCACCAATCAGTTGGGCGTCGGCCTGCATGCGTACGGCTTCAGCAAGGAACTCGCCGCGGGCTGCAAATGGTTCTGGATCGGCTCGCTGGCCCTCATCGGCATCGGCCTGCTGCCGACCCGCTACTGGCGCAGCTTCAGCCCGGAGACAGTAGCTGAACGGGCGTCGATTGCAATGCGTGCGGCGGAGTCGAAGGGACGCGGGCGATTCTAGAAGTTCGAAAGCCGGAGAGCGTTTTCATGGGCACGATCACCGTCACGCTGCCGGATGAACAGCATTCGTTCGTTCAACGGCTGGTGTCGTCCGGGAAATTTCATTCGGCCGACGAGTGCGTTCGTTCATTGGTGACAGAGGCGCAGGCCCGATCGGAGCGGCAAAAACTTGAAGAACTGCTTATCGAGGGACTTGACTCCACCGATGAGTTCGAAGACACATTGGAAACACAGGCCGAGCGATACGTGAAGCTGAAGCAGATGCTGGCGGGCCCGAAGGAGTAACCATGGCCCGTCGCCGCATCGTTCGGAATCTTGCTGAAATCGATTCCCTGCAGAAGGCAGCTTATCTGTCAGAAGACGACATGGCCTTGGGCATTCGCTTTCTCGACTCACTTCACCGGACATACGAATTCATTACGGAGACGCCGGGAATTGGCAGCCCATTCGAATCTGTTCGGAAACGACTTGGGCAGCTTCGCATTCAACCGATCTTCGGCTTCCCGCATCATCTGATCTTTTTCCTCGAACGCGATGATGAAGTCGTCATCGTACGAGTATTACATTCATCGCAGAATCTCGATGTCGAGTTGCGCGAAGCAGATGTTCGATCGTGACGTCAATCTCCCTCATAGAGGTACTCGCATGCCGCAGCAGAAGGTTCGCATCGCACTCGTCGGCCTCGGGTTCGGGGCGGAGTTCATACCGATCTACCAGGCGCATCCGCAGGCGGAAATTGTCGCGATCTGCCGCAGAAACAAGGGCGAGCTCGACAAGTGCGGCGAGCGGTTCGGCATCAGCAGGCGCTATACGCGCTTTGAAGACGTGCTGGCCGACAAGGAAATCGACGCGGTCCATATCAACAGCCCGATTCCCGATCACGCGCCGCAGAGTCTGGCCGCGCTGAAGGCCGGCAAGCATGTCGCGTGCACGGTGCCGATGGCCACGACAATCGATGAACTGCATGCCCTGTGTGCCGCGCAGAAGTCCAGCGGCAAAACCTACATGATGATGGAAACGGTCGTCTACGCGCGCGAGTACCTGTTCGTCAAGGAACTGTATGACAAGGGCGAACTCGGCCGACTGCAGTTTCTTCGCGGCAGCCATCAGCAGGACATGGACGGCTGGCCCGACTACTGGCCCGGCCTGCCGCCGATGCACTATGCAACGCACTGCGTCAGCCCCTGCCTCGCGCTTGTGGGCAAGCCGGGTTCACCCGGCATGGCCGATGCGGTGACATGCCATGGTTCGGGCCGAATCCGCGAAGAACTGATCGCCAAGTACAACAGCCCGTTCGCGCTGCAGTCGGCCACGTTCACGATCAAAGGCAGTGATGTTGTGGCCGAGGTCACGCGCAGCCTGTTCGATACGGCCCGCCAGTATCGCGAAAGCTTCGACGCGACCGGCAGTAAGAAGTCGTTCGAATGGCAGCAGGTCGAAGGCGAAGACCCGGTGATTCACACCAAGAGTTCCGCCGAGAAACCGATCCCCGAGCCGGAGATTGCCAAGCGCGTCAAGGTACCCGATTACGCGCACCTGCTGCCCGAACCGATCCGCCGGTTCACTCAGCCGGCGGCCATTCAGGATGCCGACCACCTGTCGTTCCTGCAGGGCGGCGGCCACGGCGGCAGCCACCCGCACCTGGTCCACAACTTCATCATGGCCGTCCTCGGCGACCGCCCCGCCATGCCCGATGCCCCCACCAGCGCCAACTGGACCGCCGTGGGCATCTGCGCTCATCAGAGCGCGATGAACGGCGGCGAGAAGGTGAAGATTCCGGAGTTCGGATAAGCCTTCCCAGGCAGTCCGGGCGGATGGTAGAATCGGCCATACGAGGGCTCGAACAATGATGACAGAAACCTTGCCGCGCGCGACCATCGACGACCTTTACGCGGTGGAAGGCAAAGCGGAACTGATCGGCGGAAGGATTGTCAAATATATGGCGTCCGGACTGTTGCCCAACGAGGTGGCGGGGAATGTCTACGTTAGCCTGAAGTCATATGCGAAGTCGAGCCGTCGAGGCGTTGCCGGCACGGACGGGCTGGGATACACGGTTGCCGAACTGCCATCGGGGCGAGAGTCATTTTCACCCGATGCGTCCTATTACGGTGGCCCGTTGCCACTCAACCGGATGCGATTCATCGAAGGGTCGCCCTCGTTCGCCGTTGAAGTCCGAAGTGAACACGACTACGGACGGTCGGCCGAAGTCGAAATGGCAGCCAAGCGGGCCGATTACTTTCAGGCAGGCACGCTTGTCGTGTGGGATGTTGATCCCGAAGCCGAATCTGTCGCCGTCTATCGGCACGATGCCCCGACAACGCCCGTCGTGCTCCACCGCGGCGACATCGCCGATGCCGAGCCGGCCGTGCCGGGTTGGCGGATCAGTGTCGAAGAGGTCTTCGAAGAACAGTAGGCCCACGGCCTGAACTCTCCGATACTGCCGTCACGCCTTCGACAGTTCATGGACGGCCACATCCGTCTTCAGCGACTTCGCCATCTCCACCACATGCTGATGATGCGTGAATAGGATCACTTGCGTCTTCTCGGCAAATTCGAACAGGCAAGCCAGCGTGGCTTTCGTGCGGCGGTCATCGAAGTTCACCAGACAATCATCAATGATGAGCGGCATCGGCTCGCGCTCACGCAGGTGCTCTTCGATGCCCGCCAGGCGCAGGGCGAGGAACAGCTGGTCGCGCGTACCGTCGGAAAGGCCGGAGACGGGAACCAGCGCGTCCGGCCCGGCGGCGGAACGCACCGCCCGCAGTACGTCGGTGCCGTCGTCGTTGTCGATGTCGATTCCCGCGAACGCGCCGTCGGTCAGCTTGCCGAAGAACCCTCCCGCGCGCGAAAGCAGTGTGTCCTGGTGCTCGGCCCGGTATTTCTCTTTCGCCTTTTCGAGTGCCTTTCGCGCCAAGTGCAAAGCGGCGTACTCGATCATCAGTTCCTTCAACCGCTCGGCCTGGTTGGCCGCCTGCTGCCGGGCCTCGGCGGCGGCGTCGGAGATTGACTGATACCCGGCCAGCACGCGGGCAGCGTCGAGGGCTTGCTGCTCGGCAGCGGAGATCTCCGGGTCAAGCTGTGCGGCCCGGAATTCAAGTTCATCGATCTGCTGCTTCAGGTCGGCCCGATGGACCAGCGCATTCTCGATAAACCGTTCCAATTGTTCGCCAAGGGCATGAGTTGCCAGTATCTCCTCGCACTGACGAACTTCTTTCTCCGCGGCAGTGCGATCGGCGGCCCGTTGAATCGCAACGGGGATACCGTCGATCGCCACGCCAGCCTCAATGGCCAGCGCCTGCAATGCCGACTCGGCCTGCGTCAGCGACTCGCGGGTCTTGCCAAGTTTCTTGCTGATCTCGCGATGCTGCCTCGTCAGTTCCTCACGGCGGGTGCGCAGCCGGTCAGCTTCTCGCCAATGCAGCTCCAACTCGCGGAACTCGCTCTCCAGCGTTGCGGCCGTCGTCGGCCGACATGCTTTGTCGAGCCGTGACCGCACGGCATTGATCCGCAACAGCAGTTGATCGCGGTCGTCACCGAGCTTGCGGATCGTCGCTTCCTTGATGCGTCTCTGCGACAGATGTTCCTGCATCTGCCGGATGCGTTCCAGGTACGTCTGCACCGCTTCAACCGAAGCGGCCTTGCCCCGCAACGGCAGAACGGCGATTGCTTCGGCCCAGTCCCGTTCCCAGTCGCCATGCTCTTTCGCCGCCAGTGACGCTGCTTCGTCCGCCTTG